>JARFPW010000065.1 GCA_029288095.1 Gemmatimonadota bacterium | reverse complement strand
CCGGCCGCCGCCACGGACATGTTCCGGATCCTCGAGCGACAGCGCGCGGCATCGGGGAGGACGATTCCTGAGTGGCAGTCTTCGCATCCCGACCCGGGAAACCGCGTGGCCGCCGCAGAAGAACGGGCGGCCGCGGATGGGAATCCCGGTGGTCTGGTGCGCCGCAACGAATACCTGCGCCGGATCGACGGTCTCATCTACGGCGAGGACCCGATGCAGGGGTACTTTCAGGAAGACCGCTTCCTCCACCCGGATCTCCGCTTCCGGCTTGATTTCCCCGCTGCATGGCCGCGCCAGAACTCCGCATCGGCGGTGACGGCGCTGAGCCCGGATGAGGACGCGGTTCTGCAACTGACGCTCGCGGCCGACATGACGCCCTCCGAAGCCGCTGCCGAGTTCTTCGCAATGGAAAGCGTTCGTCGGACAGGCTCGGCGAATCGCACGATCAACGGCCTGCCCGCGGTCATGGGCAGCTTCAGCGCGGCGACGCAGGGAGGGACGCTCGAAGGCCTGGTGTTGTTCATTCGCCACCGCGACCTCACGTACCAGATCATCGGCTACACGTCGTCGTCGCGGTTCGGCCGGTACTCGTCGGTTTTCGAACAGTCCATGGAGAGTTTCGCCGAGTTGACCGACCGACGGTTGCTGGACGTGGAGCCGAAACGAATCGACATCGTCCAGGTCTCCTCGGCGATGACGGTGGAGACATTCAGTGAGCGCTACCCCTCGACGATCTCGATGGATGAGCTTCTGATGCTCAATGGATGGACAGCAGGACAGCGTCTCGAGACCGGCAGCCTCGCCAAGCGCGTAACAGGTACGGGCGGCCCCCGGTAAGTAAAGCACCGCCGGCTGTTTGTGGCGCAAATCCTGCACGACGGCGCTAACGAGGCTCACAAATTAGGCCCTGACAATCCGACCCGGCGTGCGCGCCGGGCTCTGTTGGGGCCGGAAATCTGCCCTCGTGCGCGCGGGACGGGGGCGGCATCGGTGTCCGCGCAGCCAAGGAGGAACCGTTGCATTACGCGAGGAAAACCCGAGTAATTCTCGCCGCTTTGCTGGTGTTCGGCCTGCCCACCGCTGCCGCTGCGCAGTCGGAGTTCTCTGTTGATCTCCACGGAGGGCTGTCGACTCCCACCGGCACCCTGGGTGACCTGACCACCAGCGGAGGAGCCTACGGCGCCGGCCTGGTTTGGCACGCATCCGACCACGTGGCCGTGCGCGGCGATTTTCTGAGGAACATTCTGGACAACGGATTGAGCGATACAGGGTTGCTCCTGTCACCGCCGGTCACGTTCACATTTTATGGCGGTGCTTTTGAGTTGAACTTCGGGTCACCGAAGTACCAGGACCTGCCGCTCACCTTCGCCTTCAGCGTCGGCGCCGGTGTGACCAACTTCGACGTGGACGAGACGTTCAGCGCCACGCATCCCGCCAACGGGATCGACGAGAGCTACCTGACGTTCAACTTCGGGGGCCAGGTCGGGTTCCAGGCAATTCGGCAGGGAAGCGCCAGGCTGAATATCTTCGCCAAGGTGCAGCCGAACCTGATCCTGGTCGACTCAGCCGACATGGTTCCGTTCTCGCAGCTGCTGGGGACTGATCCATTCGACAACATCATGGTCATCCCGGTGACGTTCGGGGCCCGCGTAACGTTCGGCGGGAACTAGTACTGCGATCTTAACAACGGGGGTTGATTGACGGCACTCGGGAGCGAAGACCGGCAGACGCTTCTCGTAGTGCTGGCCCACCCCGATGACGAAGTCGGCGCGGTCGCCGCGATGCTCGCTCAGCGGGCGCGCGGGGACCGCGTCGTGCTTTGCTGGCTGACCCGCGGTGAGATGACCGAGGCGTTCGGGCCCGTGCCCCCGGAAGAAGTGATCGCGCGCCGCACGGAGACCGGCCGGATTGCCGGCGAGATTCTCGGCATCGAAACGAGATTCCTCGACTTTCCCGATACGGCCGTGCACGCCAACCCCGAAGCCGCCAGCCGTGTCGCCATGCTCATGGCAGAGGTGCGTCCGACAGGTGTGCTCACGTTCGGTGAGGCCTGGCGTCGCGGGTTGCGACACCCGGACCACCAGGCGACCGGCAAGATCGTGCGTGACGCGATCACGTTGGCCCGGATCCAGAAGGTCGTGGATCCCGCTCGCCCGCACAGGCAGGAGGCCCCCGTGTTCACGTATCGAGGCCTGCACTCGGCGCTACCCGCGGTGGCGATCGATGCCGAACCCTACCTGGACAAACTGTTCGAACTGGGCCGCCTGTACTTCGACGCTCTCGAGTTTCCCCATCCGGACTGGCTGGAAGAGCGTCTGAGGATCATCGGCAAGAAGTGGGGAGTCACGTACGCCGAGGAATTCGATGCATGGGAAACCAACCCGGGTTTGGTATCGGCCCTGTTGCCCGGCAATCTGGACGCACTGCCGGCCCATCCCGAACGTCAGGCCGAACGCGCGATTCGGGCGATGGACGACTAGCAGTCAGGACGCGATGCGGTTGGAGTCGTCGCTGATCCCAGCCTTGAATTCCTCGATGACGTCCTCATCCGACAGCCGCTCCAGGTCCAGTATCAGTCCCTCCTTCGCCCCGTCACGCACCCAGGCCGACACGATCAACGCCAGAGTCAGCTCAGCTACCGGAAAGGCTGATTCCGTGCGCAGTTCCTCGAGTCGAATCTGATAGCAGACGTCCTCGAGGCGCTCGGGCCAGTCCTGGCGAGCGACATCCAACCTCGACCGCGCGAGCACGCGGCCTCGTGCGACCGGGACCAGGACACGCCGCTCCGGCACCGCCGCCGGGAGAATGATCAGACAGGATCGGTTCGTCGTGGGCCGCCGGAGTCCATGGCGGTAGGAGTCGAGCTCCTGAAACCATTGCAACCGGCGTCGTAGTGAGACCGCGTTCCAACCAGTGCCGCCAGCCTCCGCAAGCCGTGCTCGGATGATGCGCTCGTCGCGGGCCGCCGCCTGTGGGTCCACGAGCGCCCCGA
>JARFPW010000060.1 GCA_029288095.1 Gemmatimonadota bacterium | reverse complement strand
AATGTCGGACACAGCAGACAAGGTACGCGAGATCATCGCCGATGAGCTTGGCGTCGAGCTGGAAAAGGTCGCAGATGAGGCCTCGTTCGTGGAAGACCTGGGCGCGGATTCGCTTGACACGGTTGAGCTGGTAATGCGCTTCGAGGAAGAGTTCGAGGTGGAGATCCCCGACGAGGACGCCGAGAAGATGCAGACTGTCGGGGACGCGATACGGTACCTGGGCACGCCGCAAGACTGATCGCCGCTTACTTCCGGACACTGTCATGACTGGGGGGCGTCGCCGTGTTGTCGTAACGGGCATGGGCCTGATCACACCCGTCGGCCTCGACGTCGAGAGTACGTGGTCTGCCCTGGTGGCGGGGAAGAGTGGAGCCGGGCCGGTGACGCTGTTCGATGCCTCGGATCAGCTTGTGCGCTTCGCGTGCGAGGTGAAGGGCTTTGACCCCGAGCTGTACATGGATCGGAAGGAAGCTCGCCGGGCGGATCGCTTCCTTCAGTTCGCGCTCGCCGCCGCAGAGCAGGCGGTCACGCAGGCCGGACTCGAGACCATGACTTCGGACGCGCCGTCCGACCGGACCGGCGTCATCGTCGGAAGTGGCATTGGAGGTCTGTCGACCCTCGAGGCACAGCATTCCAAGCTGCTGGAGCAGGGCCCTCAACGCGTCTCCCCTTTCTTCATTCCGATGTTCATCGCAGACATGGCAGCCGGAATGATCTCAATGCGCTACGGTTCAAGGGGACCGAACTACGCGACTGTCTCGGCCTGTGCCTCCAGCGCGCATGCGGTAGGGCTGGCGCTGCGCTCCATTCGCAACGGAGAGGCCGACGTGATGATCGCCGGGGGCACCGAGGCTACCGTGACGCCGCTCTGCATGGCCGGGTTTGCCTCCATGAAGGCGCTATCGCGGCGCAATGACTCACCGGAGACGGCGTCACGGCCTTTCGCCGCCACCCGGGACGGGTTCGTCGTGGGGGAGGGAGCGGGAGTGCTGGTTCTGGAGTCCGCCGAGCATGCGATCGGCAGAGGGGCCCCGATCCTCGGTGAGCTGGCGGGTTTCGGACAAAGCGCGGATGCGTACCACATGACCGCGCCCGTACCGGGAGGCGGAGGGGCGCAACTTGCGATGCGGGACGCACTGAAGGATGCGGATGTGGAACCAGACCAGGTCGATTACGTGAACGCGCACGGGACGTCGACTCCAGCGAATGATGCCACCGAGACGGCGGCCCTGAAGGCGGTGTTCGGTCCGGGTGCCTACGACCTGGTTGTCTCCTCGACCAAGTCGATGATCGGCCACACCCTCGGCGCCGCCGGCGCAATCGAAGCGGCGATATGCCTGCTGGCCTGTGAGCGGGGACGCATACCTCCCACGATCAATCTCGACGACCCTGATCCTGACTGCGATCTGAACTACACGCCGAATCACGCGATCGATCGATCTGTAAACGTGGCCCTCTCGAATTCGTTCGGATTCGGAGGCCACAATGTCGCGATCGTTACTCGGCGCTGGGAGAAAGAATGAGTCGCGTACTGGTCGTAATGGGTTCAGAATCCGACAGGCCGACCATGCAGAAGGGTGTCGAGGTCCTGGCTGCAGCGGATATCGATGTCGAAGTCGTGGTGAGCAGTGCGCATCGTGACCCGGAGGGCACGGCTCAGTTGGCTCGCGAGGCTGCCGACCGGGGATTCGATGTGGTGATTTGCGGAGCGGGCCTCTCGGCGGCGCTACCCGGAGTCTTCGCCGCGCTCACGCACCTTCCCGTAATTGGCGTCCCCATCTCGGCTGGCACATTGGGTGGGTTGGATGCTCTGCTGTCGATTGCCCAGATGCCACCGGGGGTTCCCGTGGCGACGGTCGGTATCGACAACTCTCGCAACGCCGCGCACCTCGCCCTGCGCATTCTCGGGAGGACCGCGCCGGCCGCGTAGGCCGCCGCGACGGCCGGATGCGCGTCGGGATCGGGTACGACTCGCACCGGTTTTCCGCATCCAGCTCCCTGGTCCTGGGTGGCATCCATATCCCGGATTCTCCCGGTCTGTCCGGCCACTCCGACGGCGACGCCGTTCTCCATGCCCTCATCGACGCGCTTCTGGGCGCTGCCTCGCTGGGTAGCATCGGCGAGCGGTTCCCTGATGATGATCCGGCCTATGCCGGGGCGGATTCCGCGGTCCTCCTGACCACGGCGATGGGCTGGCTCAGAGAGGCCGGCTATGGAGTCGTGAACGCTGATATTACCGTGATCACGGAGCGACCGAGAATCCAACCGCACGCCAGTTCCATGAAGCTGCGAATTGGAGAATTGCTCGGTATCGGTGCAGCCGCTGTGTCGGTGAAGGGCAAGTCCAACGAGGGCATGGGTTGGATCGGCAGGGGTGAGGGTTTGGCCGCGTTTGCGATAGCTTCGATCGATCAGCTGCCGGGCTCGGGCGACAGCCCGCGGGACTGAATCCATGCTCGAACGCCTGGAAGCGCTTCTCGGGCTGATCGCTGGCATACCGGTCGAGGTAGCCTACGTGATCGTCGGAGTCGGTGCCGCGATCGAGAACATCTTTCCCCCTGTACCATCCGACCTCGCCGTCCTCGCCGGCGGAATTCTCGCAGAGCGCGGCGTGCTCAGCGCGAGAGTTGTGTTCTTCGTCGCCTGGCTGAGCAACCTCGCTCTCGCCCTGGCCGTCTACCTCGGAGCGTATCATTTCGGCGCGGGAGTGTTTTCGACCCGTTGGGGGCGCTGGTTGCTCCGGCCGGCTCAGCTGCATCGAATGTCGTAATTCTATGAAGAGTACGGGAAGATCACGGTGCTCGTGAGTCGGTTCTTCCCGGTATTCCGCGTGCTCGTTCCCGCGTTCGCCGGGATCAGCCGACTGGGTTTCTGGCGTACTGCGCTCCCGTTGTTGGTCGCGTCGGCGGCGTGGTATGGCCTGTTGA
>JARFPW010000011.1 GCA_029288095.1 Gemmatimonadota bacterium | reverse complement strand
CCGGGCACCGGATCTTGCTACTAGCTGACGTTTGACGCGGAGGATTCTGCCCGCGAACCAAGGAGATGGCCGTGTGGACAGCTGTTCTGGTGCTGATGCTCGTAGCAAACCTGCTGATATTCGTTCACGAACTCGGCCATCTGTTGGCGGCCAAGTGGGCGGGGATGCCGGTGACGAGCTTCTCCGTGGGGTTCGGACCGCGTCTCCTGTCGAAAAAAGTCGGACGGACCCGGTATCAGCTGGCCCTCATTCCTTTGGGCGGCTACGTACGCATCGAAGGAATGCGGGGAACGGAAAAAGAGCGTCGGGCGTGGCCAACCGGCTTCGCGTTTCAGCCACTCTACGCCAGGATGATCGTTATCGCGGCCGGCGTCACGGCCAACGTGATCCTGGCCGGTCTCATCTACGCGGTTCTTGCGCTGGATGGTGGCGCGGGTCCGCTCGAGCCTCGCCTGATGGCAATAGACGCCTACGCAGTCCGGGACGCCGCCGGCTGGGAGGCAGTACCGCTTGACCGGCGTATCGTGGCGATGGGCGACAACGTGCTCGACGACTGGGCGGATCTCGGTCTGGCCGTACTCTCGGCGCCGGAGGGTTTCCACGACCTGAAGTTCGAGGACGGTAGCGTGCACCGTGTCTGGGTGCCGGGTGACGAGCGGTCCAGGATCATCGTACTCGAGGCGTTGATTCCGGCGCTGCCGGAGCTTGTGGATACAGACCTCCGGGGGGCGGTGCAGATGGGGGCTCGCGAGGTTAAGCGCAATTCGCGGCTGATTGCCGAAAGCGGGAAGCTCCTGGCATCGGGCGCGATCGGATTGCGGCAGCTCAGCGGTCCGGTCGAGATCGCCCGAATCGGCACCGAAACGCTCCAGATGGACCTGCGCCCGTTCCTCGCATTCATCGCCTTTCTGTCGCTGAACTTGGCGATTCTGAATTTCCTCCCGATTCCGATTCTGGACGGCGGGCATTTCTTCCTCCTCGTACTCGAGGGCCTGGCGGGCAAGCCGCTGCCCCAATCCGTCTATCGCTACAGCACGGTGGCCGGCGCAACGGTCGTGGGATTCTTCATGATCTTCGCCTTCCTCAACGACATTCTGCGCATCTTCGGTATCTGATCTTCCCCGGTTTCCGTAAGCACTGCGCCGCATAGCGTTGTAGATTCCCTGAGTCGAATCTGGGGACGTGTCGGCCGGGATCCCGGCCGGTCAATTGACAACGCTTTGACTGCGGATGGTCCGATGATGATTCCCGTGCGAATCCGGCGTGCGTGGCGCGCACTTCCGGTCTTAGTACTCGTAGCTTCTCCGCTGTTTGGGCAGGAAGCGGCTGTTGCAGAGGCCGAGACCCAGGCGGTGATGACCGAAGTCACTCTCGATCGCCTGTTCGGCGGCGACTTTCGGGGCGAGTTCCTCGGCGCGACGCGCTGGCTCGACGGCGGAAGCGGCTACACCACACTAGAAAGCGCCGACGACGGCGGCCGTGACCTCGTGCGCTATGACACACGGTCCGGAGATCGCCAGGTACTGGTGCCGGCCTCGGCTTTGATCGCGACCGGTGGCGAACAACCGCTCAGGGTCCAGTCCTACGAGTGGTCGAGCGACGGCAGCAAGCTGCTGGTGTTCACCAATACGCAACGTGTATGGCGCAGCAATACTCGGGGCGATTATTGGGTGCTCGACAGGTCGTCGGGGAACCTGACGCAATTGGGTGGCGATGCACCCGAATCGTCTCTGATGTTCGCCAAGTTCGATCCCACGGGCACCCGGGTAGCGTACCGGCGGGAGTTCGACCTGTACGTCGAGGATCTGTTGAGCGGGGAGATCACGCGCCTCACGCATGATGGCTCGCGCACGATCATCAACGGAACGACCGACTGGGTCTACGAAGAGGAATTCGGTCTCCGGGACGGATTCCGCTGGAGCCCTGACGGCCAGATGCTTGCCTTCTGGCAACTGGATGCCGAGGGCGTCCGTGACTTCCTGATGATCAACGATACGGACTCCCTGTATTCACGCATGATCCCGGTGCAATACCCGAAGGCCGGGGGCACGAACTCGGCGGCCCGCGTGGGAACGGTTCCGGCAGTCGGCGGCGAGATTACGTGGATTGAGTTCCCCGGGGATCCCCGGGAGCACTACATCCCCCGCATGGAATGGGCGGGGAGCTCCGATGCGGTGATCATCCAGCGCATGAACCGCCTGCAGAACCAGAACCAGGTGGTGCTCGCGGATGCCGGCACGGGAGCACTGACGTCGCTGTTCACGGAGCGGGATGACGCGTGGCTCGACGTCGTCGATGACTGGGAGTGGCTGGACGACGGGGGTCGCTTCCTCTGGGTGAGCGAGCGCGACGGCTATCGGCATGTCTACTCCGTACCGCGAGACGGTTCGACCTCCACGGCGGTCACGTTCGGTGACTACGACGTGATCAGCGTGTCGCTGGTGGATGAGCGCGGCGGCTGGTTGTATTTCATCGCGTCGCCCGACGAACCGACCCAGCGCTA
>JARFPW010000009.1 GCA_029288095.1 Gemmatimonadota bacterium | reverse complement strand
CCGGCCGCGAATGAGTACCGCCTCTGCTCACCGGACACGGTGTTCCAGACTACCAGACCTGCGTCACTGCCTATCCACACCGCGTCGTCCTGAACGTCGAGCGCCGTTGCCGGAGCCGCGAGAACCCCGAGCGCGTCCGCTCGCACCCACGCATCGTCTTCCAGCCACCACACGTCCCTGTCGATGCCGGCGTACAGCCGGTCACCGCCCGACTTCATCGACCACACGCGGCCCGGCGGCGGGTCCGGCGCGGTCGGCTGCGCTCCCTGGCCGGCGCCCACACCGAAAGCGGTCAATCCGCGGTCCGTGCCTACCCACAGGCGCCCGGCGTGGGATGCCAGCGCCGTGATCCTGCGCGCGCTGAGTCGTGGGGGATCGGCCGAGAGCCCGGGACCCGGTAGCCTGTACAGACCGCGATCGGTGCCGACCCAGATACCTCCGAGGCCTTCCGGTCCTGCGCTGAGGCTGAGCACCCGGGCGCCCGCTCCGAGTCGAGCGTTCGCTTCCCGGTGCCACTCATTCCCATCGAAGCGGTACAGACCGCGGTCTCCTCCCGCCCACAGCTGCTCATCGACCCGGAGCATAGCATGAACGGGATCGGCCGGAACGTCCCGGTCGATCAGTCCGGTCGCCTGCGCATCCCAGATGCGCCAGTCTTCGAGGTTCGGGTCGGCCCGGGAGATCGCGTACCCGTCCACGGCGTCACCCGGAGCAAACCAGATACCGGATGAATCCGCGAGAACCGTCCCTCCGCCTTCGCCCACGAGCCCGTAGTCGACCGGTTCAGACTGTCCGCTGAATGAATCATAGCGGAACAGGAAGCCGCCGTATGAGGCGACCCAGAACTCTCCCAACTGCGCCGATGGCATCACATCAGTCACCTGAAAGCGCCTGGATCCACGCGAGGCGATGAAGGCACGGGAGGCATCGAACCGTGAGCTCGTCAGCAGTTGTCTACGCTCTCTCAGGAGAAAGTCGGCCGTGACCGCGCGGTCGGCGGCGTCCTGGCTCACCGGCGACAGCTGGCGCGAGAAAGGATTCAGGCTGTACCAGCGCGTTCCCTGCTGCACCAGCAGGGCCGACGGATCCTGGTCGGAGGGAACGACTCTGCGGAGTGGATCGGGCAGGCGGATCTCGTCCAGGAAGCGTTTGTCACGCGGCTCGAGCTGCAGCAGCCGCGCGTCTTCCGTGGATAACCACAATGTGCCGTCGCGTCGATCCCAGGCCAGGGCAATCACCCGGGACACGGGGTACCCGTCCTCGACAGTCACCGGCAGTTCCCACCTTCCGAACGCCTCGTTTCTCACGACGAGACCCCCATCCGTCGCCGCGAACAGTCTGTCCGACGCCCGGGCCAGCGCAGTGACACGCTGGAAGTCCGTCATGACGACGCGCTCGTCCGCCCGCCAGTGAGAAGGCCCGATCTGCGAAGAGGCGGTGGACGGTAGAAGAAGCGAGAGCAGCACCGCTGTTGCGCACCACGCTCGGAGGCAACGACTCACGTCGACGGCCGCAAAGGGTCCGATGCAAACAGAACTCCGTCGCAGGGAGGGCTGCCGAGTTGCTCGACGGACGCACGGGCCTGGGGAATACCGTCCGGGATATCCTCGGCCACCAGCCCAACGGCCTCCCCGCCGGCACCGGCGGCAATCCCGGTCACCAGACTGGCCACGGAGGCAGCGTCCGAGGCGGGATACCCGCCCGCCAGGTACGCGCCGATCGCTCCGGCAAGTACATCGCCGGTCCCGCCAACAGCCAGCGCGGGCCCACCCGTCGATGCTACTCGAACCGGGCCGGTCGCATCGCCGATAAGCGTCGGCGCACCCTTGAGGACGACCGTGCAACCGAACGCGCCGACGGCCCTGCTCACCGCGCGGAGCGGGTCGCTCACCACGTCGGGCACTCCGCAGCGAAGCAACCTGGCCATCTCACCCGGGTGTGGGGTGATGACGTCGCGGTCGGTGAGCAGCCCGGCGAGGGTCTCTGGTTCATCCTCGAACGCGTTGAGTGCGTCGGCATCCACGACCGCCGGCTCGTCAGATCGCCCGTCCAGCAGGCCAACCACAAGATCCCGCCGGTCGGCTCCTCCGCCCAGACCGGGACCCAGGGCCAGGGCATGGGCCCATCCGAGAGCGCCTTCCAGGTCGTCCGCCCAGGACTCGAAAACGGCGCCTGGAACGCTGCCCTGAATGATCTCCCTGTTGTCAGGATGTCCTACGACGCGCACGATCCCGGCTCCGGCCCGGTAGGCCGCCCGCGCCGCCAGTACAGCGGCTCCCGCCATCCCACGATTACCGGAAACCAGAAGGAGATAACCGGAGCTTCCCTTGTGAGCGGCCGGTCCGCGCCGACGCATCATGGACTGCACCCAACGAGCGGTAACGACGCGTGACGCGGGGATCGGCTCGATCGGAGGAAATCCTATTTCGACTGCTTCTATCAGGCCGCAATTAGAGCGGGCCGGCTCCCGCAGTAGACCGAATTTCGGCCAGCCCAGGCACACAGTCAGATCTGCACGGATACACACACCGGCGACATCACCTGTCGTCATGTCGGCGCCGCTGGGACCGTCGATGCTGACAACGGGCAGGTTGAGTTGATTCACCCGCTCAATGAGCGCTGCCTGCTCAGGCCGCGGCGGACCCGTGGCTCCGGTCCCGAGAATTCCGTCGAGCACGACACCGTCGGAAGGCGGCGTCGCGAGGAACTCCTCGGCCGGCTCCAGTTCTATCGGCCAACCCGCTCGCGCATCCGGCGTCGGCTCGCGACCGCCCGCGAGTACGAATCGAACCGACCGACCCCATGCCCTGAGCGTGCGACCCGCCGCGAGCGCATCGGCTCCGTTGTGTCCGTTGCCCACGAGGGCGCACACGGGTCCTTCGGGCCAGAGAGTGGAGAGGCGTCGGGCGATTTCGCGGCCGGCCGCCTCAATCAGCACGCGCTCCTCGGCTCGGCCATGGTCCACGGCGACCCGGTCGATCTCGGCCATCTCGGGACCCGTGGGCAGCCAGACTTCGGCCGCCGACCGGCGCCAGGCGTCTGAGTGGGGAGTCACGGACGTTCGGCTACTTGTACGACTGACCGATTCCTCGCCCGAAGCTGATTTCTCCATTATCGATCCGGATGTTGAATCCGCACTCCGGATTCGAACATACCCACGCCTTGTAGCGTATGGGGGCTCCGTCTCTGCCGTAATCGGACAACGGCAGCAGGACACCGACATCACACTTCAGACACGGCGTAAACTGGTTGGTGCTATCCAGACTCACATTGTCTCCCGGTACAGGCTCGCGCGACGGACATCGACGGACCGGCTGGGCCGGATGTCAGTGTCCCCAGGGATACTCCGCCTCGAACGCACGCTCGAACGAGAAGAGGCCTTCGAAGTCCTCTCGCGAGTCCGTGTCCTGCTTCGTCAGCACACCGTGGTCCACCAGAAGGAAGACTATCTCCCCGACATCGGAGGTCGATGAGACGCCCCAATGTTCGAGCACGGTACGCGCCAGGAGACCGAAGCGCTTCAACGCGAGGTCGCGAACGGAGCCGGCGAGTTCCGGCCCTGTGATGTGGCGGGGTACATCGAGCAACAACATGCGCGTCTGCAACGCCTCGAGGACGAACAGATACGCCTGGGCCGCAAACCGAGGATTGCGACGACAAAGCTGCGCGATGACTTCATGTACCGGAGGTTGCATTGCTTCCGCCCGCCCCCACCTTTCCTTGCGACTCGGCCCGGACACGCTGCCTGGTCCCCTTTCCGCGGCCATCTGACCCGCAATCTAGAAACCTGGCAAAACCGGGGTCAAGTTGCGGAAGCGATCCAGCGGGCGGGAGTCAGCGCGCGGCGGCCCCGGCCCCCGGGTGCCCGAACAGCGGGAACCCGGCCGCGAATCCCACTACTTCGTCGAGGATCGCGGCGAGTTCGGTCTCGACGCCTCCACTCCGGAGCGCCCGGTCCATCCGATCCGCGATCCACACCATATCGTCGCAGTCGAATCCGCGCGTCGTCACAGCGGGGGTGCCGACGCGGATCCCGGAGGTGACGAACGGCGATCGAGTCTCGGCCGGCACGGTGTTCTTGTTGACGGTGATGCCCGCCGCGCCGAGCAGCGTCTCGGCCTCCTTCCCGGAAAGCTCCGTATTGCGCAGATCGATGA
>JARFPW010000196.1 GCA_029288095.1 Gemmatimonadota bacterium | reverse complement strand
GGGAAACCCAGCACCAGCAGGAGGACGACTACATCGATGAGGCGGCGGGACAGGGCGTAGTTGTCCACGAAGAAGCCGGTGGCTTCCAGCAATAGCCAAGCACCGCCGAGGTAGACCACGGCAGTACGGACCAGGTGCTTTTCGCTCAGTGCTTTGAACAAGTCGCCCATATTGATATCGCGACAACAATCTTAAGAGTTCGACTGCCGGCGGGCACCTCCACGCCACCTCCTCCTCACGCCTGGTTAGACACCACCAGGGGGCAGAAGGATTCCCCGACCGGCCAGGACGGATTTGAGCGGCGGGCTCTTAAGGTACCAGCGGACCTTCCTGTAGACGGGCGATCCACAGGCCCGAATTGAGATCAGATGTGAAGATGTTGCCCTTGTGAAGTTGGGCCCCCCACGTCATACCCCAGTTCGGCACGGTGGAATTCTCGTCCGTGGTCTTGAGTACGGCCAGCTCGCGGCCTTGCCTGTAGAGATTTCCGCGCAGCTCGCCGGACACGTCCACCACCCGCAAGCCGGCCTGGTAATAGCCGACGTACAGCTTGTCATCATCGACCCAGATGTTGTGGGCGCCTGCCTCGGGCACCTCGTACCGGGCCACCTCCACCGGCTCGTCCATGTTCTCGACGTCGATGACGTGAATGTACCCGCGGGTCTCGATCGGCTTGTCCGCGTCCCAGTCGTCCGGGAAAATCTCATCGCCCACGAATACGTAGCGGCCGTACCGGTAGGCGGTGTGCGTGTTGCCCGCCGGGTAGGCGATCCGGCTGACGAACTCGGGAGTACTCGGCGTTCCACCGTGGGAGCCGGCGCCGACGTCGAGAATCACCAGGCCATCATCCCAATAGCTCAGGTAAGCGTATCCATCCTGGACGAACACGTCGTGCAGGGTCTTGGAGCTGCGGTCGATGCCCCAACGCCCGACCTCCGCCGGATTCGCGGGATCCGAGATATCGATGATGTGCAGCTCGCTGGTGCCATTGTGGCACGCGTAGACCAGGTCGTTCTCTCCGTCGATCCACACGTTGTGGACGCCACCCGTGACAGTCTCCTTGTACTCGGAGAGGATCGTCGGATGAGCGGGGTCGGCCAGGTCCAGAATCACGATCCCGTTCCGGCGATCCGAGGCGCCTTCCCGCGTCAGAATGCCGATTCGGTTGTTGGGGTGGATCTTCACGTCGTTGATCCGCCTGGCGTCCAGCTGAAGGGAATCCGTCAGCACGGGCGCCGTCGGGTCCGTCACGTCCCAGGCGCGCATCCAGTCGTACAGGAACGTGCCGATATAGGCGTAGTCCCGGCCGTCCGTGCCTTCGAACACCCAGGTGTCCCCTGAATGATTCTCGGCATTAGCTCCGCGACCGAGCTGGATCAGCCGAGTCTCTGCCGCAGCCTCACGAGGCGTCACCTGGATAACCTCGCTGACCGTGGTAGACGCCCCGATCAGCGCCGCCACGCGGTACGTCCCGGCTTCTTCGGCGACGAATACGCCTTCGAGCCCCTCGGACTCGATCTGTGCACCCGAACCCTCGATGACCCAGGCGGGAGACGGGGACCCGGCATCACGCTCGTCGTCATAGCCCATCACGCTCAGTCGCACGACGTCCCCGGTCTCGATCGGTCCGGCGGGAAGGCCTAGCATCTCGTAGCCATCCACCGGATTTCGCTCGACCCGAACCTCCATGGCCTGGCTCAGCCCGGCGGCGTGAAACACGATCTGTGTTTCCCCTCTGCGCTCGCCGTAAATCCGTCCGAGGTGATCGGCCCACGCCGTCTCGCGACGCTCATTCGTCACACCCTCGATGGCGACCGGGATCTCCTCCCCGAGCCGCGTGATGCCGACGATCTCCACCGGAATGCTCTCCCCGGACCTCAACTCCAGGCCGCCCGTGCGCACCTCGAGCCGCTCGGGCGGCAACTGGGGCACGGTGATCGCGGCTCGCCCGACTTTGCCACCGGAGACGACGAGCAACGTGGCGGAGCCCGGTCCGACGCCGGTAACCATCCCCGTAGCTGCGTCTACTGTGGCCACTTCACCGTTGGGAAGGACCCACCGCAACTCCGCTCCTTCGATGCGCGCGCCGTCCGCGTCCAGCACCTGGGCTCTGAAGCCGACCGTGCTGTCGACCTGGATATCCGCGGCAGGCGGCGAGACGATGACTCGGTCTGGTTCGGCCTGCTGGAGAGCGGCGATCAGCAGAAGATGGGCAACGGCCATGCATGCCTCCGGGTGTTAAGTGTGTCGTCGGTGGGTCAGAATCGGCCGCATCAATGGAAAAAGCAAAAACAGGTGTTGTGGGCACGCCACATCCCGTTTCGCGACGATCAGCGCAATCCGTAGTCAAACCCGCCTGGTTAACCCCCTCAAATTGTTGGTTTTGATGGACCTATCGGCCCTATTCGTGCGGAGTTACGGCCCGCGAGCCGCAAGCGCCGGCTTTGGTACCGGTGTTGCATGGTGAGATACACGGATTTCCTTATGCAGCCTCGATTTCAGATACGGACAGACGATGACGAGCATGCCAAGAGGCCGGTTTACTGACAGCGTCCGGCGAGACGAACGGGGCGCGGCCCTGATGATCGTATTGATCGCCCTCGTGGGGC
>JARFPW010000299.1 GCA_029288095.1 Gemmatimonadota bacterium | reverse complement strand
AGCCCGTTCGTTGCAGCGCCGGCAAGCCCGTTCGTCGCAGCGCCGGCAAGTCCGTTCGTTGCAGCGTCCGATCAGGGCAATGAATAGGCCAGTTTAGGGACAGAGCAAGGGATATGCGCCTCCGCAGGGCACGGACGCTGGTCGTCGAGTTTGCGGGACCATCGGTGGTCATCCGCAACTTCATGGGGCAAAAGGTCGCGCCCGCAGACGGCTTCGTGCTGGAAGTACTGTCACGCGCTGACGATTGGCAGACGCCGGAAGCCCTATGTGCCCTGTATCCTCATGTGCCCGCCGAGACAATGGATGCCTGTCTTCGCGATCTGGCTGAGCTGGGTTGGCTGGTCACCGAACATTCAGAGGCGGCGGCGCTGGATGCGGAATACGAAACCGGCTGGGCATGGGAAGCCACGGCCGGTCTGTACCATTTCGGCATCCAGGACCCGCCGTGGCTGGATCCCGTGCAGTCCACCCAGTGGATGCAGCAGATTTCCGCAACTCAGCCCACGTTGCCGCTGCTGACCACCAACGAGGGCCTGGAACACGTTGAAGAAATGCAGCGCCCGGACATGGAACAGGGTCTGTTCGCAACTCTGAAACGCCGGCGCAGCATCCGCTCCTTCGAGCCAGGGTCCGTATCCAAAGATGCATTACGTGATTGCCTTTTCGCGGGACTGGGGGTCACCGGATTCCTGAACACGCAGATCCCCGGGGAAGACCCATGGCTGCCACTCACGATGACCCCGTCGGGCGGGGCGCGGAATCCGTTCGAGGGATTCGTGTATGCACGGAGCGTCGACGGCCTCGAGCCCGGCATCTATCATTACTCGGCGCTGGATAACTCGCTCGGATTCGTCAGCGAGGATCTTGCCATCTCGACGACGGAGCTGTTCGCGCAACAGGACTGGACCGAGGGCGCCGGCTTCGCGATCCTTCTGGTCGCTAACTTCGACCGTACGATGTGGAAATACCCGCACCCGAATGCTTATCGCGTCGTGTTGATGGAAGCCGGGCACATCGGACAGAACATCCTGCTCGCTGCTGCCGATCACGGCCTGGCTGCGGCTCCCACAGGCGCGGTGACCGATAGCGCGGCGCGGACACTGCTCAACCTGAACCGGGTCCGGCAATCCCTCGTCTACGCGGTGTTCGTCGGCCACGCAGCGCCGGATGCGTTCGAGACGAAGAACTTCATGGCTCACCCGCAGAGCTAGGCCGCGCTTACTCGACGGGTAACGGCAGTCCTGCCGCCAAACCATTGGCGCGGCGTGCGAGCTCGATCTCGGGCATGCCGGGCAATGTCCAGATTTCGTGGTACCTCGGGTCGCGCCGTATGTGCTCGGGTATCTCGAATCGACCCGGCCACAGCACGTACGGGACGCCGCGGCTGGCGAAGAAACGGCCTTCCCGGGCCACATCTTCCAGAATGGCGAGCGCTTCTTCACTCCGCCCATGTCGAGCGAGAACGCTGGCGTCTGAGGACATGATGCCTACCGCATTCGATGCCAGGAAATCCGTGTTGTTCCAGTACTCTGCATCTCCCTCGCCCAGGATCGAATCGGCGTACGCCATCAGGAATTCGTAGACCTCGGGGTCGTATTCCTCCGCTCCCCGCCCCTCGTACACCCGCTGGAAGATGTCGCGCATGCGCCGGAGCTCGGTGTGGTCAGCCGCGTGCAATGCCCCCGCCATCGCGGCCCAGGCAAGAAGCCAATGGCCGGTGTCGCAGTCGATCGAAGTGCAGCTCTCGAGATGGGTCAGAATGGGCGAGTCTGCCGGGTAGCGGCCGAAAGCGGACTCGTGCTGGAAATCGATACGCCTGAGCGTCTGGTTGAGAGGGTCTGCAAGGATCGCCCGCTTCAAGGCACGGGTCGAGCGTTCCTGGTCGCCGACCGAGAAATAGTACTGGGCAGCCGAATAGCGGGTAAAGCCGTAATTGGGCGCGACGTCCAGAGCTTTTTGCAGGAATCTGCCGGCCGCGGGAATGTCGATCTGCCGGTTGACGTGAAAATAGACCAGTCCCGCCAATGCCCTGGCATTGTCCGGATCAATCTCGAGAGCTCGGTTGAAGGCTGCGGACATCACATCGAGCGCCGAACCAGGCTCCAGGTGCGGGTAGAACTCGGGGCCGCTCAGCGCCAGGCTGGACCCATAGGTGGCCCAGCCGTCGGCGAAACCCGGATCGAGCTCGGTCACCTGCATGAAGGCCTCTATCGCCCTGACGCGGTGACCCGTTACGTCTCGAGTCCACCAGAGATCGAGGCCGCGAAGATACAGCTCATAGGCTTCGGGATCGACCTGGCGATCGGCTGCCCGACCGGCACCTGCCCCGACGCCGAGCCGGATCTGCAGCACCCGGGACAGCTCCTCGACGATTTCATCCTGGATCTGGAATATGTCGGCGAATCTGCGCTCGAATGTCTCTGACCACAGATGGAAACCATCCTCGGCGCGGATCAGCTGTGCCGTGATGCGGATCCGATCGCCCGACCTGCGCACCGATCCTTCCAGCACATGCGCAACGTTAAGGGCCTCGCCAACTTCCCGGAGATCGACGTCCTCCGACGCAAACGAGAATGCCGACGTGCGTGCCGCTACCTTGAGAGTTGGGAATTTGGCCAGGGCGTTCAGGAGTTCCTCTGCCACGCCCTTGCCGAAGAAGGCGTCATCCGCCGAGGTGGTCAATGCAATGAACGGCAGTACTGCGATCGACTGTTCCGGGACGAATTCTCCGGATGCTGACTGCGAATCGGAAGACTCGTCTGCCTGGCTTGTCGCTGCGGACTGTTCCGTTTCCGGTTGAACATCGCTCGACTGTGTCCAAGGCCGATTCGCCAGGTTCAGCAGGATGGCCACAGCCAGAAGCACGATGATGACAATGTATAGCCGCTTGTTCTGCTCGTGCTGGAACGCTTCGTCGACTTCTGCGTCGCCTTCACGCTTGATGCCTTCAGGCGTTACTTCGTATGCCCACGTGAAAATGACGGCCAGCACGAAACCTACGGCAACGGAGAACATGAAGATCTGCATCACCCAGGGTGGCGCACCGACGTTGTCGAACACCAGGTCCGCTACCTGAGCGATCACCCAGGCTGCAACCAGGTAGGCGACTGCCACCTGAAACACTTTGCGGCGTTTTAATTCGTTGTAAAGCGACATCAACCGCGCCTCGTCCTTGTTGTATTCAAGTATATGCGACAATACGGCGCATGCCGTCAACCTGGGAAGGGAGTATGCCTGACGCCGCGACCAAACAGATAACGGAGCCATACAGCGCCAGGATCTGTGTCCGCTTCGACGGGGCTCCCAATGACTTCAATGGCACTGTTTACAATCAGGGTGACGGCGATCACGCGCTCTTCTACTGGCCGACACAACCCGCCACACCGGAAAGGACGGAGTTAGCCGAGTTCAGGACCCAGACCAAGTGGGTAATCCTCGAAGGGAAATGCACGAAGGGTCCATTTACGGATCCCGATCCGAAGTTCATCGGGATGGTGTCGCATGCGGGTTACGATCTCGTAAGGAGCGACGATAGGAGTAACGAGTACCTCTCCTCAGACGGTATCCGATGCAAGTACACGATCGACGGGCAAGAACGGGAAGTGATCTCCTCGATCGAGTTCAAAGGCGCGAAGATAATATTCAGTGAGGTGGAGATCGGTGAGCAGGATGCAGCTCATTTCGCCAAGCCGTGCTGATCGAAATCAGGAGTTCTCCCAGCCAGCCGGATCCACGCAATAGAATCGACTGAGTTGCGTATACAGGTCCGGGAGCCGCTGCTGCATCGCTTTGGGTTTTTCAAAGAACGACTCTGTCGCAACAGCGAAGAACTCGGGTGGAGACTCGAGTCCGTAATCATCGAGAACGTGATTGTCACCACGCATGACCCGCTCTTCCAGCGCTCGGTACTCGCGGCTCAGAACATCTGCCCATTCCCGGTAATGGCTGTTCCTGTGCAGTGATGGACGTCCGTTAGTGCCGGCATTTTCTTCGTCGAGCTTGTGGGCGAACTCGTGCAGTACGACATTGAAACCATCGGACTCGTTGGCGGCACCTCTGACCACATCGCCCCAGCTGAGCACGACGGGACCGCGATGCCAGGACTCTCCCGCGCGTGTTGTGTTCTCGTGAACCTCGACTTCCCCGTCGTAGTACACCTCGGTTGATTGGTACGTATCGGGGTACACGAGAATCGACTTGAAGCCGGGGAAGTAGCTCGGCTCTCGATTGAGAAGCAGCAAGCACGCAGTGCCTGCGATCGTGAATCGAACCTCTTCGGTGATTTCCTGGCCGTCGCATCCGATGAATGTTTTCTCATCGAGGAATACATTTATGTGGCCGTGAAGTTGCTGCTTCAGGTCAGCCGGCATCGCGGCGTACAAGCGCACGTTTCGGGTCAGTATTGCATCGAGACTATCCGGGGGCGGCTGTTTACGGATCCGCTCCCGGCGCAATCGCCGGACGGTCGGTGCTGCGAGCAGGTAGGCCAGTACCGTTAGCGGTACTGCCAGGATC
>JARFPW010000274.1 GCA_029288095.1 Gemmatimonadota bacterium | reverse complement strand
TCCAGCATGCTATCGTCCCAATCCCACACGTCGGGCTCTCCGGTTGGAACCGGCGGGGACTGGTCGAGCGGCTGCACCAGTCTTGGCGTCACGAGAACCAGAAGCTCGCTCTTGTTCTGACGCAGCTCCTTGGAGCGGAACAGACTTCCAAGAACCGGGATGTCTCCGAGGACCGGTATCTTGTCGATGTCCTCGAGGATCGTGTTGTCGATCAGGCCTGCGATCGCGAAGGTCTGCCCATCCGCGAGTTCGATCTCAGTCTCCGCCTTGCGGGTCAGGATCGATGGAATGTTGAACCCCGACAGCGTAAGCCCATTGGCGAAGTCGAGGGTGGACACCTCGGGTGCGACGTGCAGGCGGATATTGCCGCTCGACTGAATCGTCGGAGTGAAGTTCAGCTTGATGCCGTATTCCCTGAACTGAATGGTCACGGCGCCAACGTTGGCGCCTCCCTGGACGACCGGATACGGGAACTCGCCGCCGGCCAGGAAAGACGCTTCCTCTCCGTGCACGGCCAGGAGGTTGGGCTCGGCCAGACTTCGAAACAGCCCGTTCGACTTGAGCGCCTGTATGAACGCCCCGATGCCGTTCTCATGGTCGATCAAGAAGATGTTGAGAGCGTCGGAGAACGTCTGTGTCACGTCCGTCCCTGTCTCTCCCAGCGGCAACCGCCCAGTGGGCGGGCTCGGCCGGCCAGTCGATGTGCCGCCGGAGTAGTCCTCTCCGACCCGGAACAGGTTGATGCCGGCCTTCTCGATGGCCGTCCGGCTCACCTCGGCGAATCGGACCTGGAGAAGGACCTGCCCCGGATCCGGGACGCTGATGTGGTTGACGATCGACGCATCGTCCGCGGGCACGCCGAGAAAGCCACCGGTAATCGCGAGGATCCGCTCAGCCGTGGGCTCCTGCCCTACGCGACCCGAAAGGATGACGGATCCGCCCGTAGACAGAACCGCGATGCTGTCGTCAGGGAAGAGACTCTGCAGGTCCTGCTGCAGACTCTCGACGTCCGGCGAGACGTGCACCTGGTACATGCGCCGGCCGCCCGAGTTGTCCCACAGAAGCAGAGTGGTCGTACCGCTCTTCTTCCCGTTTACCACGATCTCCTGCGAAGAGACCGGGACTGCGTCCGCCACCTCGGGGTCGGCGATCGAAATGCGCCGGATAATGACCGGGTGCGAGACGACGTGCGAGTTGCCCAGCGCCAGGTCGATGACTCCGCTCGGAGTCACGCTGCTGGATACCGCGTCCTGCGCCGGCGCGGGCGGGGCGATGGCGAGGCACGCCAGAACGGCCAGGGCCAGGCCACTCACCGGCGCCACGCGGCGGTGAATTCGGGTCCAAGTGCTGACTGCGTTCATCGTGAGCCGCCCTCGTCAAGAGTTTCCGTTTCTACCTGATTGCCTCGCCAGACCTCAATCTGCCGGGTTGGCGTCGAGGGAGGCGGTGTTGCACGGCGCGGGGCCGAGGACCTAACGACCCTTCGCGGCGATGGGACCAGACTGTTGAGTCGCGCGCCCTCCGTGGATACGGAATCGACATCGAGCGTGTTGCGCAGGGCCAGCTGGATCCTGCCGCGTGTCGCGGCCAGGACCAGCTCTTCCGCTTCATCCGGCGACACCAGCACCGTAATCACCGTCACCTGAATCGGTTCGCCGCTCTCGGTCTGCTCGATCACCTGACCCGAGGTGAGCACAGGCACGTTCTGCAGAATCAGCTTGGTGACGGGATTCTCCGACTGGTTGCCCTGGTCGAGCGTCACCATGACGTCGACCCGAGTGCCCGGCAGAACAAACCCGGCGATGCTTATCACGTCGTCGACGCGAACACTGACTCCTCGCATCCCCTCCGGGATCACGATCGGCAGGCCGCCACCGGCTTCCTTGACCGCGATCTTGCTTGAGATAAGGGGCTCATTGAGGACAACGTGCGTGATCACTCCTCTGCCGAGCACCTCCTCGACAGACGAGCTGTAGCCCTCGGGGAGGAGGCCGCCCGGCCACCCCACGAGCTTCACATCCTCAGCAGTGAGCACCGTACCGAGAGAAAGATCGCGCGCTGCGACCACAACCTCAGACTCACTGACCTCGACAGTACGGAACGGACTCTCGGGCTGGCGCAGGTACTTCAACGCCAGCCAGGCGGCGGCAAGCCCTGAGAGAAGAGCCAGTGCCATCACGATGAACAGCCGTCGACTACGCATGGCCAGTTATCCTGTTTCTCGACATGATTATCAGGCTCGCACAGTTTGAGCGTCTACCAGAGAAGGCCGATTACGGCGCCGACCGCTATCGCGACGCCATACGGAACGGTAACGGCGTCCCGGGTCTCGAGCGTTGGCACGGCATCCACCTCACCTCCGCTGATCGCCTTCAAAGCCAGTCCCCTCACGACGGTGACCGTCCCCGACAGACTCGAGCCGAGGCGTTTGCGTCGAAAGGAAATCGCCAGGGCGAGCACGCCGCCCACCAGGGCGGTCGCGAGCAGAGCGACGAAAGTGCTGTAAGGTCCAAGAAAGGCGCCCACCGCAGTAAGCAGCTTTACGTCGCCACCACCCATTCCCTTGAGCATGAACAGCGGAAAGGCCAGGAGGAACGCCAGAAGGGCACCGAGAAGGCCGCCGACGAGAGCATCGACGCCACCAGTAGTCACGCGCAGCACCAGGGCGACGGCAAGGCCGCCTACCGTGATGAAGTTAGGTATTCTACGTGTCCCGACATCGAACGCCGCAGCGAATGCGACGGTCAGGACCAGTCCGACTGCGCTGAGATCCACGGGTGGTCCCCCGAGTTATACGTCTGCTGTTGGTGCTCGGGAGGGCGATCCCCGTAGGGTCCGCCCTCCCGAAGCGAGTTACTTCCCGACTGTTACGGTCCTGCGCTCTGCAGGTTCGTGGCGATGTTCTGAAACCTGTCTCTTATACACATCTGACGCTGCCGACGAAAGTTCTAGTGGGGTGGGCTCGGGGGGCGGGGGGGCGGGTGGGGGGGGGGG
>JARFPW010000228.1 GCA_029288095.1 Gemmatimonadota bacterium | reverse complement strand
AGTATGACCGGGCCGTGGTATTCAGGCTTGGACGTGTCCGGCCGGTCAGGGGACCCGGCCTCGTGTTCCTCGTCCCGTTCGGTGTGGAGCGGATGGTCAGGGTCGGGCTGAGGATCATCGCCATGGACATTCCACCCCAGGACGTGATCACCCGGGACAACGTCTCGGTCAAGGTCAACGCGGTTCTCTATTTCCGCGTCCACGACCCGTCACGGGCGGTGCTGGCGATCGAAGACTACCTGTTCGCGACTTCGCAACTTGCCCAGACGACGCTGAGGTCGGTGATCGGCCAGGCCGAACTCGACGAGCTGCTCGCTGAGCGCGAGAAATTCAACCACATCCTGCAGCGCATCATAGACGAAGGGACGGATGCGTGGGGCATCGACGTGGTGAGCGTAGAGGTGAAGGACATCGACCTGCCGCAGGAGATGAAGCGGGCGATGGCCCGTCAGGCGGAAGCCGAGCGGGAGCGCCGGGCCAAGGTGATCCATGCGGAAGGCGAACTCCAGGCGGCCACACGGCTGAAGGACGCGGCCCGTCTACTCAGCACGCACCCGGCCTCGCTGCAGCTCCGGTTCCTCCAGACGGTGACGGAGATCGCCGCTGAGAACAACTCCACCACGCTGTTTCCGTTGCCGATCGACCTGGTGTCTCCATTCCGCGCATCGACGCCGGCGGAACCGATCGAAGGAGAAGAGACTCTGCAGGAACTCGAAGCGCGGGCGCGGCAGTCTGCTCTCCAGGCGACGGGGCTCACCGCCGCCGTGACCGGAACTCTCGCGGGTCTCGAGTTGCTCGGCGGCGAGCAGGCAGAGGTTCCCGTCGAGCGGAACGAGGCGGAAGAGGAAGAGGAGTAGGGCGGCGGTTGGATGAATGACGAGAACCGCCTTCCGAAGCCTCTCGCCGGTGACCTGTTGTCGTCGGAGCAATTGCAGCGCGTGATCCAGCGTGCCGCGGAGCTCCAGACGGCGCGCGAGAGCGTGCCGGATCGCCTGGACGATGCTGAAGTCATGCGCATCGGGGAAGAGGTCGGGCTCGAAGCGCAGCACGTGGGCCGCGCGCTGCTCGAACTGCGCGCCGAGCAGCTGATCCCGTCGGTGCACGAGGACCGGACGCTGTCTCACCGTCTATGGGGTCCCGGGCACGTGCAGGCGAGCCGGGTCGTCCCGGGCGACACGTCGGCGGTTCAGGATCAGCTCGACCGGTACCTGCGGACCGCGGAAAGCCTGCGCCCGGTGCGGGACCGCCCGGGACTATCCATCTGGGAACCCGCGTCTGACCTGGGAAGCCAGCTCAAGCGCAGCCTCGACTTCGGCGGTCACGGATACGAGCTGGCGAATGCCCGGCGCCTGGAGGTTGCCGTTCAGCAACTCGAACCCGGCCGCTCGCTCGTAACCCTGTCAGCGGACCTCACGAACGAGAGAGCCGAGCATGCGACCGTGGGGATGGTGTGCCTGGGCCTCGCAGGTGCGGGCGCAACCGTCGCGCTGGTTCTCGCTGCGGGTATCCCGGTGCTGCTGGCGGCGCCCGTCGCCGTCAGCGCGGGCCTGGCCGGAGGATCTGCGGCGGCAGCCCGGACGTTCCGTTCCCGCCGGGAACGCGTGGAGCTGGTAATGCACGGACTGCTGGACCGGCTAGAGCGGGGGCGCAACCTGCCGGCCACCCGCTCATCGATCCTGGACCGAATCAGCGGGTTCCTTGACAGCATGGAATGAAGGCGGGACGAACGGCAGTATTCAACTAGACCGAGAGGGGTAACGTGGCTGATATAGGGAAGGTCGGAGTCGTGGGGTGTGGCCTGATGGGGAGGGGGATCGCCCAGGTATGTGCCGCAGCCGGCTATGAGACCGTAGTGCGGGAGGTGGCCCAGGAACCGCTCGACAAGGGACTGGGAGCGGTCCGAAAAGGCCTGGATCGGCTCGTGGAGAAGGGCAAGCTGGAGGAGTCCGCGCGCGACGCCACGCTTGCCAACCTGCGCGGCACCGTCGATCTGGCGGACCTGGCGGATGCAGACATCGTTATCGAGGCGATCGTCGAGGACATAGGCGCCAAGAACGACCTGTTCGGCGCCCTGGATGAGATGTGCCCCGACCACACGATCTTCGCCTCCAACACGTCGAGCCTGACGGTGACCGAAATGGCGGCCGCGACGGCGAGGCCCGACCGGTTCATCGGGCTTCACTTCTTCAACCCGGTGCCCGTGATGAAGCTGGTCGAGGTCGTGCGGACAGGTGGCACGTCGGATGCGACTTTCGACCGCGTATTCGAGTTTGCGGGCTCGGTGGGCAAACAGCCCGTAGCCTGCCGCGACAACTCCGGGTTCATCGTGAATCGCCTGTTGGTTCCCTACATGCTCGATGCGATTCGCGCCTACGAGGAAGGTGTCGGCTCGATCGAGGACATCGACAAGGCGATGACTCTCGGAACCGGATATCCGATGGGCCCGTTCGTTCTCGGCGATTTCGTGGGCCTGGATACGCTGTACTTCATCACCGAGATCATGTACGACGAGTATCGTGAGAAGCGTTTCGCCTCCCCCGCGCTGCTGAAGCGGATGTACCTGGCCGGATATCACGGCCGAAAGTCGGGAAAGGGCTTCTACGACTACGGCGGTGAAGTACCGGTCGTGAGCGAGTTCGTGAAGCGGTGAAGCCGGTCGGCCCGTGAGGGGTCTCGTCCTGACGGGACCGGAGCACATCGAGTATCGGTCCGATCTGCCGGACCCGCGTATCGAAGCCGATACTGACGCTATCGTGGCGGTCCGACTCGCCGGCATCTGCGGGTCGGACCTCCACCCGTATCACGGGCGAGAGCCCGTATCCTGGGGCATTGTTCCCGGTCACGAAGCGGCGGGTGAAGTCGTGGCAGTGGGTTCCCGGGTGCAGCAGTTCGCTCCGATGGACCGGGTCTTCCTTCCGTTTACGACAAGTTGTGACGCGTGTGTTCCCTGCCTCACGGGGTTGAGCTCTCGCTGCCTGAGAGGCCATCTGTTCGGCTGGGGACCTCCGGGAGCGCCGGCCGGCGCGCTGCTCCAGGGGACCCAGGCAGAGCTGGTACGTGTGCCCCTGGCCGATACGACGCTGATGAATCTCCCGAAAGGCTTCGGATTCGAGGATGGAGTCCTGCTCGGAGACAACTTCACGACCGGCTACTACTGCGCGAAACGCGGGGGGAGTATCGAGGGCCAGCTCGTGGCGATCGTCGGCTGTGGCGCGGTCGGCCTGTCGGCGCTCGTGTCTGCCCGCCACATGGGAGCGAGCGGGGTCGTGGCCGTGGACCCTGTGTCTGCCCGCCGCGAATCGGCCCTGCGACTCGGTGCCGACGTGGCTGCCGCACCCGAAGACGCCGTCGTGTCGACTACCGGCCTGCCCGGGCATGAAGGGCTGGGCGCTTCGGTCGTCCTCGAGGCGGTGGGGAGCCTCGCGGCCCGACAACTTGCGATCTCACTGGCTGCGCCCGGCGCCACCATTTCGTCGGTGGGAGTGGCCACCGCGGACTTCGGATTCAGTCCGGCCGACGTCTACGATCGGAATCTCACGCTGCGCAGCGGCCGCTGCCCGGTACGCTCCCTGATGCCGGAACTCATGGATGAACTGGCTCGCGGGCAACTGCAAATGCCGACGTCCGAACTCGTGTCTGCGACACCGATTCTGCTGCAAGACGGACCGGCAGCCTACCGCACATTCGCCGCTCGGTCAGGCTCCGGCTCCAAGCCGCTGCTCGCCCCCTGAGCCACTCTCCCGGCGGAAGCACCAGGAAGCCCAGAAAGCCGCATCAAATGGGCATTTCCGGCGTTGCTTCGGACCCGACTTCGGGTTATCTTCTGTCCCCGAATGCAAGGCACGGCAGAAACCCTCGAATCGATGACTGAAGAGGTCGGGAGCGCGACGCTCCGGACCGTGTCGCTTCGCGGGTTTCGGAACTTCCCCGCCCTCGATCTGACGTTGCCGGACGCTGGCGTCATGATTATCGGACCCAACGGTTCCGGGAAGTCGAATCTGCTCGAAGCGTTGTACTACCTGGAGATCTTCCGGTCGTTTCGAGGAGCCCGTGACCGGGAGCTCGTGACGTTCGACCAGGACGTGTTTCGGGTCTCGGCATCGATCGAGCGGGCCGGACGTGAGACACAGCTGGCGGCGGCGTGGCAGAAGTCGACTCGCCGAAAGAAGGTCGAGGTGGACGGGTGTGAGCCCGAGCGGCTGTCAGATGCGCTCGGCCGGTTCGGGGCAGTC
Organism: Gemmatimonadota bacterium; assembly: GCA_029288095.1. GTDB lineage: Bacteria > Gemmatimonadota > Gemmatimonadetes > Palauibacterales > Palauibacteraceae > JARFPW01. The sequence continues at coordinate 12,914 of JARFPW010000228.1, read as the reverse complement.
GTGTTCAGCCTGGACGATTCGGAGCTCGTGTGGGGATCGCCGTCGCGGCGGCGCAGGTTTCTCGACATCCTGCTCTCGCTCGTGGAGCCCGGCTACGTGGGGGCGCTTCAGCGCTACAGAGCGGTCGTGGCACAACGAAATGAGGCGCTCAGACAGAATCGCCTGGAAGTGGCCCGCGCCTGGGGAGAAGGCCTGGTCGAGCCCGGCGCCCGCCTCATGGAGGCGAGGCATCGATGGGTCGCCGGCCGGAACGAAGAGTTCGCCGGCTATCACGCAATGATCGCAGGCGGCCACTCGGCGAATCTGGAGTACGTGCCGGCACTGGGCCGGGCCGAACCAGAGGGTCCGTCCGGCTCGTGGGAAGAACGGATCGAGCGGGCGCTTACGGAATCGGAATCTTCCGACGCCCGGCGCGGCGTCACGCAGGTGGGGCCACACCGAGACGACCTGGCAATCCAGGCGGTCGTCGATGCGAGGCAGGAGCACCGGGATCTCCGGTCCTTCGGGTCCGGTGGGCAGCGCCGGACGGCGGCGATAGCTCTGCGGCTCGTAGAGGCGGACTCGCTGGCCGAACGACTTGGCTCGGAGCCGGTGTACTTGCTTGATGACGTATTCGCCGAACTGGACGAAACTCGGGCTGCGCGGGTCCTCGAGCTGCTGGAGACCGGCCGGACCGGGCAGGTGTTGTTGACTGCGCCGAAGCCGGTAGATCTGCCGATCAGGGGCGGTTCGTTGGAGAGATGGCGGATACAGGAGGGAGTGATCAGCGGTGTCTGATCGGAACACGACCGACGCGCGTCCGGAAACTCTGGGCAGTCTCGTGCAGACCACGCTGGCCCGACTCGGAATCGGAGCCAGGGTCGAGCGTGCCCGCGTAATGGCGGATTGGGAAGACCTGGTGGGACCGCACATCGCCGAAGTTGCGCGTCCCGTCCGTGTGCGTGGCGGTACGCTCTTCGTAGCGGTTGAGAGTGCGGCGTGGAGGAATGAACTCAGCCTCATGCGACCACAGTTGATGCGCAAGCTGAATGCGGGTCGAAGTGAGGGCCGGATTGAACGGATTCTGTTCCTGCAGGACGACGGCGGGAACGCGGAGGCAACGGATGGCGCAGACAAACGGTAAGGGCGGTAAGCAGCCCGGGGCAAAGAAGACCAAGGGCGCAAAGAAGGCGGGCGGCGACTACACCTCCCGTCAGATCCAGGTCCTCAAGGGACTGGAGGCCGTGCGCAAACGGCCAGGCATGTACATCGGCTCGACGTCCGCCCGGGGGCTTCACCATCTCGTCTACGAGGTCGTGGACAACTCGATCGATGAGGCGATGGCGGGATTCTGCTCGACCATTGACGTCGTCATCCACGAAGACAGCTCCATTACGGTCGTCGACGACGGACGCGGAATCCCGGTGGACGTCCATCCGGAGGAGAAGGTGCCGGGCCTCGAACTCGCTCTTACGCGCCTCCATGCCGGCGGCAAGTTCGACAAGCAGACCTACAAGGTGAGCGGCGGGCTGCACGGCGTGGGTGTCTCCGTAGTGAACGCCTTGTCCAGTCGCCTGGACGTCGAAGTAATGCGCGACGGGTTCGTCTGGACGCAGAGCTTCGAGCGCGGCCACAAGAAGACCGAACTCACAAAGGGCAAGAAGACGAAGAAGACAGGTACGCGAGTGTACTTTCAGCCGGATCCCGAGATCTTCACGGAACTTCGGTATGACTGGGATACGCTGTCGAATCGGCTGCGTGAACTGGCGTACCTGAATCGGGGGATCTCGATCAGCCTGACGGATTCGAGAGCGGGCGAAGAGGCGGCGGAGAAGTACCACTTCGAGGGTGGCATCGTGGAGTATGTCGGTTATCTGCGAGGAAACAAGTCAGCTCTGCACGAAGAGGTGATCTTCCTTCGAGGCGAGCAGGATCTCGTCGATATCGAACTCGCGATGCAGTACACCGACGCCTACAACGAGAATACGTTTACGTTCGTCAACAACATCAATACCCACGAGGGCGGGACTCATCTGAGCGGCTTCAAGGCGGCGCTCACCCGGACCATTAACAGCTACGCTCAGAAGAACAGCGTTCTCAAGAAGAACGACGCAAGCCTCTCGGGGGATGACGTGCGCGAGGGCATCGTGGCCGTGCTGTCGGTCAAGGTCCCCGAGCCCCAGTTCGAGGGCCAGACGAAAACGAAGCTGGGCAACAGCGAGGTGCGCGGTATCGTCGAGAGCCTGGTGAACGACCGGCTCAGCACCTGGCTCGAGGAGAATCCGTCGTCCGGTCGGCGGATCATCGAGAAGTCGATTCAAGCGGCACGGGCGCGAGAGGCCGCCCGCAAGGCCCGCGACCTGACTCGCAAGAAGTCCGCTCTGGAGACAGGCATCCTTCCCGGCAAGCTCGCCGATTGCTCGAGTCGCGACGCGTCACTGTCCGAACTCTATCTCGTTGAGGGAGACAGCGCCGGCGGTTCGGCCAAGCAGGGCAGGGACCGGGAGTTCCAGGCGATTCTCCCGCTGAAGGGGAAGATTCTCAACGTGGAGCGCGCCCGCATCGACAAGGTGCTGTCCAACGAGGAAATCCGGGCCATGATTACCGCGATCGGCGCCAACATCGGCGACGATTTCGACCTGGAGCAGACGCGATACCACAAGACGATCATCATGACGGACGCTGACGTGGACGGCGCGCACATCCGCACGCTTCTCCTGACGTTCTTCTTCCGGCAGATGAAGCCGCTCATCGAAGCCGGTTATGTCTACATCGCGCAGCCTCCGCTGTACCGTGTGCAGAAGGGCAAGAAGGAGTTCTACTGCTATACGGACACCGAGCGTGACGAGGTCATTGAGCGGCTTTCGAACGGTAAGGGCAGTGCATCCATCAATATCCAGCGCTACAAGGGCCTCGGCGAGATGAATCCCGAACAGCTCTGGGAGACCACGATGAACCCGGAGAACCGGACGTTGCTCCAGGTGACGATCGAAGACGCGACGTATGCCGCGAAGTTGTTCGAGGATTTGATGGGCGACGATGTCGAGGAGCGTCGCAATTTCATCAAGAAACACGCCCGGTTCGTCCGCAACCTGGACGTCTGAGGGCCCGATGGCCGAGACGAAACGTCCGACGATACCGGCTGCCGAGGAAATCCTCGGTGGTTACTTCCCGGTGCTTGACCACGGATTCGTGTCGCTTGTCGACTACATGGGCACGGATGACGACATCGAACGCGCGGCCCGCGTCAGCTACGGTTACGGGACCCGGAAGCGCAGCGCGACGCGTGGTCTGATTCGCTATCTGCGGCGACACGCTCACACGACACCCAGCGAGATGGTGGAGTTCAAGTTTCACTGCTCGATGCCGATCTTCATTGCTCGCCAGTGGATCCGGCACCGCACGGCGTCGGTGAACGAGTACTCGGGGCGGTACAGTCTGATGCCGCTGCTGTTCTACAAGCCGGAGTCGACGAGCTTCGCACTCCAGAGCGCGGTGAACAACCAGGGTCGTGAGGACCAACCCGCGGATCCATCCTTATATGCCGACGCGATCGCGCGCTGGGAAAGCCTTCGCGAACAGGCTTCGGACACCTACGGTTGGCTCGTCAGTGAAGACATTGCGCGCGAGTTGGCCCGCATCGACCTCCCGCTGTCGACCTATACGCAGTGGTACTGGAAGATCGACCTGCACAATCTGCTTCACTTCCTTCGTCTGCGGGCTGACCCTCACGCCCAATGGGAGATCCAGGAGTACGGGCGCGTAATGGCGGGCATGCTGGCCCGTGTCGCGCCCCTGACGTACGAAGCCTGGTTGGACTACGACGTATTGGGTGCTCGCATGAGCGCCGCGGAGCTGGCCGTCATCCGATCACTGGTCGAGCCGACGGGTGAAGGACTGCGCGCCCGCCCGGGTGAACTCTCAGCCGCCGATCTCAAATCGGCCGGCCTATCAGGACGCGCGAGCCGCGAACTCTTCGACAAACTGCAACCCGCCGAACGTCCGGATTTCGCGCTCGACCTGGCCGACATGCGGACGCCGGAGAGCATGGCGGATCGAATGGCCGAGGCGGTGCCCGACAGCGCCGTCTGACCCGCCGATCGTTGCAGGGGCACTTTTTTCCCAGAACTTCGTAAGACGCATGGACGACGCGGTGGCGTCGTCGTCGGGTGCGGTGGGGGGCAGTGTGTCTCGTGGGGAGGACGCGTCAATGTTCGCAGCAGGATATCGCAGGTGTCGCCAGCCGGTCTGGTATGCCGCCGCCATCGTCCTGGTGTGCTCTCCCGCCATCCAGGCGACACCCATCGTCCAGGAAACTCCTTCGGCCGCCGTCGCTGATGCCGAGCGCGATTTCGACCGGCTCGACGCGTCGGCAGGCCTTCGATCGGGCGGGGCCTTTCCGTTCGAGTATCAACACCTGGCCTATTTCGATCTGGGCGCCGAGGGGTCGCCTTCTGACGAGGCCAAGTTGTGGGTAGCAGCCAGCGTCCAGGCAGACCGTCTCCGCGGCGTATTCGACGGGGGCTGGGTGTACAGCCTCGATATCGCCGCTGAGCTGTATGACGCGGACACACTCGTCGCACGCTCGGAGTCCCGTTCATCAGTAACTCTCGGCGCACGAATCCCTGAGAACTATCCCTACGGCTTTCCCGTCCAGACAGTTATGCAGGTACCGCCAGGTGAGTACGACTACCGGATCGTGATCCGTGACAACAACTGGGAAGGGAGCAGGTCGGTCAATGAGAAGCGGGGTCGAGTCGTCGTGCCCCGATCCGTAACCGCGCAGCCGTTCGTAAGCTCGATCGCGGTAGCCGCCGACTCGGGGGGTACCTGGACGCCTGCGGGGGATATCGAGCTGATCCTGAATGCGGCCCGCATAGTCCAGAGCACCGCCCGGCCGTACGTCTACTTCGAAGCCTACGGGCTGACGCCGGGCTCATCCTATCGCGGTGAAGTGCGGCTGGTGTCCCGTTGGGTAAGCACCGGGCAGGGGGAACGCTTCGAGGGTACCTACCAGCCCTTCCAGCTTCAGTATCGTGGTTCGGTGCCGAGGAATCCGTCGGAGCCGGTGAGGGAACTGCTCCGCCTGGACCTGAGCAAGACGGAGCCCGGACCGTACGAAGTGCAAGTCCGGGTCAGGGACCTGGAAACCGGACTGGCCAGCGAAGTTCGCACGGCGCGACTCAAGGTACGCGGGCCCGACCGGTATCAGCTGGTCACGCCGATCGCCGAAGTGGGCGACGAGGAGTTCTGAGGGGGCAACGGAATATGGGGAACGTGGTTCGCATGGTTCCAAGGGGAGCCGGATGGTTGCTGTCGGCGATCGGTCTCGCGCTGCTGGTGGGCGCCCCCCAGGCGTCGGCCCAGACTATGCCGGGTTCTGTGTTCATCGAGATGTCGAACGCCGGTCACGCGAAGCTGGCGGAGCGCATTGAGAAGAGATTGGAGATGCGCGAGGACCCGGACGACGAGGACGTCGCCGACTTGCTCGCCCGCTGGGACCGCGAGGCGGGCGGCCCGGCCACGGCGCTCGAATGGGTGACGGTGGCCCGGCTGTGGATGAGGGCCGGCATGACGGCGGAAGCGGAGCACGCCTTGCTGACCGCCGACGGAATTGGCGGCGCGCCCCCGGCGATGCTCCTGCTGGACCGGGCCAGGATCGCATTCCTGTCGAAGGACTTCGATCTGGCTGAGCAGGCCTACTGGCAGGGGTGTGAGGTAGCGGAGGAGGAGACGGGCCTTCAGTACTGGCTTGATGTGGAGGTGCTCGCAACTCCGGACGAGCTGGCGGAATGGGATCAATTTCGCCGGCTCCCGGCGAGTCAGACCGACCTCTGCCTGCATCTACGTCGCTTCTGGGGAAAGCGTGCGCTCGCCTCGACGATGTCCGTGAGCGATCGCATGGGCTTGCACTACAGCCGCACCCGCTATGCTCAGCAGAACTACCGGCGTCGTTCGGGGCGGAAGGGTGTCACGTTCTCCAATGAAATCGGACGCCCGGTACGGTCTGCGTTCGATGACCGCGGACTTCTGTACATCCGGATGGGTGAACCCGACCGGACGACGAGCTTCGCCGGGAATCCTCAAAGCACGGCTCGTTCGATCGTCAGCGCAGAGTGCTTCCAGCCGAACGAGAGTTGGGCGTACGATTATCCGGACGGCACCCGGGTGTTCCACTTCACCACCTTCAGCGGCACGGACGACTACTGGCTGATTCGCAACCTGGGCCTCGTGTACCGTTGTGGGGCGCCGGAAGCTTCGGCCCAGGGATCCGGGGGTGCCGTGAACGCCCTGACGCCGATCAACCAGCACCGATTCGTCGCTCTGGGCCCGGCGGGCAACCTCGTTCTGCAGGACCTGTATCGCTCTCGCCAGGGCCTCGACCCGCGGTACGCGCGGGCGGCACAGCGGATGCACGAGCCGAATCCGGGCCTGCAACTGAATACGCAGGGCAGCAAGGCCCTGGAGAGCCAGCGGGTGCTTCAGAACGAGCGCGATTGGACGGACGCGGATGCGAAGTTTGCGATTCAGGGAGTACCCGAGAAGCCGGACGTCCATCCCGACTCGCGTCTGCTGGTCGAGGATCTTCAGTTCCGCAGCGCGCGGCGTGGCGCCAGCCGAGTGTGGATCAACGCGGTGATTGAAGCCGACAAGCTCACGGCACGTCCGGATGGGGCTTCCTTCAGGTACCAGGTCGAAGCTCGCCTGGCCCTCGTCGACGAGAATGGCGACTTCTCGAGGCACGACAGGTCGTTCGAGGCACGCGTGCCTCGGCGCTTGAGGGAGGACGAGAGCCTGCCGGTGCGCATCGCCGCAGACGTTCCCCCGGGGGATTATCAGTACACGTTGATGGTCAGAGACGCACTGGCGGACCCCGGATCGGAACGCTCGGGCAATTACCTGCGCAAGTCCATCGTCGTCCGCGACCTCTCGGGCACGCTACCCGTAACGTCCGACCTTGCGGTAGCGGCCGATTCCGGCGGGACCTGGGCGCCCCTCGGTTCCGCGGGGCCGAACATTGGTCTCCGCCCGGGACCGGGTCATCGAACGGGTCCCGATGGCGTCGCCTACGTGTATTTCGAGGCATACAACCTCACGCCCGGGGGTCAGTACGAGGCGCGCGTGACCCTGGCTGCCGAAGATGGGGACGGCGATGAGTTCGACCTGACGTTCAATGGCGAGGTGCCTTTCGAAGGGGCCCCGCGGACGCGCAGAATCCTGCGCCTCGAGTTGGAGGATACCCCGCCTGGCACGTATGAGATGTCGGTGACCGTAACCGACGGAAGTACGAATCGGGCGACGTTACCGCTGTCGACATCGATCGTAATCTCCCGGAGCCGGTAGTGACGCGTCGCACGGGCCGGCAGCTGGTTCGCGGGGTGTCCCTCGCCGGCCTCTGGTTGCTGACCGTTCCGCACTCGCAAGCACTCGCCCAGACGATGCCCGGTGGGGTGTACGTGACACTCTCGAACCAGGGCCACGAGAGGCTGGCCGACCGGATCGCGGACCGCCTGAAGCCGACAGCCCATCCCGATCGGGGGGACGTCCAGGATCTGTTGGAGCGCTGGGAGCGGGCGACCGGGGGGCCCTCCACGGGCTCGGATTGGCTGACCGTCGCCCGGTTGTGGCTGCGCGCCGGCGAGGCAGTGCCCGCGGCGTCGGCCCTCGGTCGGGCCTCCGAGGGCATCCCGTCCGGCTTGTTTCACCTCGACGCCGCCCGGATCGGATTCCTCAGCGGCGACGACACGGCGGCAGAGCGGTACTGGCAGGCCTGCGCCGTGGCGGACGAAGAAGCGGCGCTGGAGGCCTGGCTCGACCTGGACCTGCTGGCGACACCGGCCGAAGCGGAAGCCTGGGACGCTTTTCGACGGCTACCGGCTGGTCAGCGCGATGGTTGCGCGTTCCTGAGGCGTTTCTGGTCCCAGAGGGCGGCCGCGTCCGGCACGCCCCTGGACGAGCGAATCCGACTTCATTACGAACGGTTGCGCTTCGCCCTGGACCATTACACTCATCGCGGAAGAGCTCAGGAAGCCGCCGGTTCGGGGCATCTGAACGCTCGATTGGGTCGTGAAGCCAAGCCCGTGTTCGATGATCGAGGATTGCTGTATCTGCGGCTTGGTCCTCCCGACGAAACGGCCAGCTTCCTCGGGGGCGAGTGCTACGAGCCCAACGTCTCGTGGTACTACCGGTTTCCCGCCGGCGATCGGATGTATCACCTGTCGCCGACGGCGGGCGTCGACAACTGGTGGCTGATCTCTAATCTGGCCGAGGTGTTTCGCTGTCCCATCGGGCCGAATGGAAGGGTCATCCAGGATCGAAGTCCAATGGTGGCCCTGCCCCCCAATCTGTCTCGGATCCCCGCTTCGTTCTTGCGCGAGATCTACCTGTCGCGCGCGTCGCTTGACCCGGAGTACGCGCGGATGGCTTATCGGTTCGACCGATTCGACACCGGACAGACCGCGCAGGCACTCCAGAATGAACGAGACCTCACTTGGGCGGACGGCCTGTACGCGGTCACGGACGTGCCGGAACGACCCGATGTGGCGCAGGACATCGGATTCGTCGTCGAGTGGATAGAGTTCCGGCTGCCGCGGGCAGAGACGACTCGCGTCTGGCTGCTGGCAGCGATATCGGGGGAGGACCTCGCCCGCGTGTGGCGCACCGGGGGTGTCGAGGCGGCCGAGTTGATCGTCAGCGCCCTCGATGAGACCACGGGTGAACTGTCGAGATTCTCGGGAAGTCTCGCGCCATCGGATCCGGACTCGGATGTAGTAGCGAGACTCCCGCTCGAGTTGCCACCGGGTAGCTATTCGGTGCGCGTAATCGTCCGTGCCGGCGCCGCCCGAGAAGCCACGGACATCGAGGCTGACCGCCCGTCGGGAGGCTATCTGGAGGCGCCTCTAGCCGTGAGGGACTTCAGCGGTTCGCTCCCCCGCCTGTCCGACATCGCGGTGTCGCCTGATTCGGGTGGATCCTGGGCGCAGGTCGATCAGGTCGCGCTGTCTCCTACTCCTGCGCATGTGACGAACGCCTCGGGCCGGATGTGGGTGTACTTCGAGGCGTACAACCTGACGCCAGGTGGGGCCTACTCGGCGACGGTAAACCTGGCTCCCGAAGGCGACGGGACGCCGTTCGACCTCGAATTCTCGGGTACCGCCGAATCGGGAGGACGCATCATGACGCGATCCGGACTCCGGCTGGACCTGGCCGACTCTCCCCCGGGCCGCTATCGGCTGTCGCTAACCCTGCGCGACGTGGCCACGGGCCGCGTTACACTGCCTGCTCAGACGTGGGTCGAGATCCGCCCACCCACGTCTGTCTCAGCCGTCGTCGGCGTCCAACCCTAGCTCCTGCTGTCCACCCGCGGGTGCGCTCGCCCCTGCGCCCTCGGCGATTCCGAGTCGGGACGCGGGCTCCTGCGTCGCCGGTTCATCGGCGGCTGCGGCGGGCTCCTGCAACGAACCGCCAACCCGCGTATGCAGACCCACCACGGGCTCTGCCCTGGCAACCCCCGGCATCGGCAGCGCCGCATCCCGCCTGGCGACCGACGGCAAAGCCCCCGTTCGTACGTCGACCAGGACACCCGACGCCGTCACGAAGACGACGAGCCGGTCGCCGCCAGTGCTCACGATCCCAACCAGGTCCCCCGCCTGCTGTCGATCCGGAAGCACCGAAAGACCTTTGCCGGCCCTTCCTTGACGGCGCAATTCGGCCAGCGGGAGACGCTTGGCGCGGCCCGCGGAGGTCACGAGGAACAGGTCATCGTCCTGCCGAGGGCACGCGCAGCCGATGATTTCATCTTTGGCTGCCAGCTCGATGCCCTTCACGCCGCGAGCCGATCGGCCCATCGGGCGAATCTCCGACTCGTCGAAGCGGATCATCTGCCCATGTCGCGTCGCGAGTACGATGTCCGCCGTGCCGTCGGTCAAACGAACATCGAGTAGCTGATCATCCGTCCCCAGGCCGGTCGCCCGTATCCCCTCTCCCCGGACGTTCCCATACTCGGAGAGCGAGGTTCGTTTGATCTGTCCCTGCCGGCTGATCGTCAGCACGAAGCGTTCATCCGCCGTGTCGGGGACTGCCACGACCGCGACGATCGAGTCGGCGGACTTGGCGCGAACCAGCTCGGCCAGACGATTACCGCGAGAGGATCGGGTGCCCACCGGCAGGTCCGACACCCGGATGCTCTTCACGAGTCCGTCCGCCGTAAACGCCAGCAGCTCGGTCTCGGAGCGGGCGAGGAAGGCCCGCGTGACGAAATCACCGGCCCGCTCGCTCAGTGCTTCCGCACCGGCCAGACCCTCGCTCCTGCCACCGCGCACCGGCTGTGCCTTCAGGTAGCCGAGCCGCGTGAGCAGGATCATCGAGGACCCCGTATCTCCGCCGGACGGCAGGGGGAACGGCCGACTCTCGTCGAGGATGACTGTCCTGCGTTCGTCTCCAAACCGCGCCGCAAGATCGGCCAGTTCTGCGACGAGCAGGAGACGGCGCGCCGCATCCTGTTCGACGAGCTCACGGAGCTCTCCTATTCGCTCGACGAGCTCGTCGCGCTCGGCAGCGACCTTCCGGCTCTCCAGCTGTGTCAGCCGCGCCAGGCGCATCGCCAGGATGGCTTCAGCCTGGACGCGTGTCAGTTCCAGTTCGACGCACAGCCGATCCACGGCGACGGCCGGCGACGTCGAGGCGCGAATCAACTCGATGACACGATCGATATCCTCCAACGCCGTCAAGAGCCCCTCGAGCACATGGACACGATCCTCGGCGTTCACCATCTCGAAGGCCGCGCGGCGACGGATTACATCGAGGCGGTGCTCGACGAAGGACGACAGCGCCTGCTTAAGATCGAGCTGCACGGGCCGACCATCGACCAGCGCCAGCATGATCACTCCGAATGTCGTCTTCAACTGAGTCTTGAGGAACAACGTCTTGAGGAGTTTCGTGACGTCGGCATCGCGCTTGAGTTCAATCACCAGTCGCAATCCGTCTCGATCCGACTCGTCCCGCAGGTCGGTGATCGAGGCGACGCGGCCGCTACGCACGACCTTGGTGATCTGCTCGATGATCCTCGACTTATTTACTTGATAGGGAAGCTCCGTCACAACCAGCGAACGCTTTCCGTAACTGCCTTCCTCAACATGCAGACGGGCTCGCATCTCTATGAGCCCGCGCCCCGTCCGGTATGCGTCCCCGATCCCCTCATACCCGAAGATATAGCCACCTGTCGGAAAGTCCGGGCCCTCGATGAACTCGATGAGCTCCTCGACTTCACATGCCGGATTCTCCACCAGGTGCCGTGTCGCGGCGACCAACTCGTGCAGATTGTGCGGCGGGATCTTCGTCGCCATCCCGACGGCGATTCCGTCCGAGCCGTTGAGCAGGAGATGCGGCAGCCGGGCCGGTAGCGACGTCGGCTCCTGCTTGCTGCCGTCGAAGGTCGGAACGAAGTCGACCGTGTCCTGGCCGAGGTCCGACAGCAGTTCGAGTGCAATCGACGCCAGTCGCGCCTCGGTGTACCTGTATGCCGCTGCGCTGTCCCCGTCGATCGAGCCGAAATTCCCCTGGCCGTCGATCAACGGATAGCGAAGCGAAAAGGTCTGGACCATGCGAACGAGAGTGTCGTAGACCGCACTGTCGCCATGCGGGTGATACTTGCCGAGAACGTCTCCCACGACAGTCGCGCTCTTCCGGTAATCCCGGTTGGGCGTCAGGCCCTGCTCGTACATGGCGTAGAGGATCCGCCTGTGCACGGGCTTCAAGCCGTCTCGCGCGTCGGGAAGTGCACGCTGAACGATTACGCTCATGGAGTAGTCGATGAACGAATCACGAAGTTCATCTTCGATCAGCCGGGGAACGATCCGCTCGTTCCGGGGGCCGGGGTGGGTCACTGTGTACCGCTCCTGTGTGGATTCGACATCGCTCGAGCTTGCATACTCGCGGCACCTACTCGGCCCGAGCAAGACCGGATTTCAGCGAACGAGCAGTTGGAGGGCAGTCCGCTGGGCGGCAGAGGGCTCGGTCGGCCGGGCGATCGGGATCGCCGTCTCGCTGGCGGCGTCGGGAAGGTAGAGCAGAACTACGCCGGCGCTGGCCTCCGGTTCGCCGGTCACGTCCGTGGCGAGTCCCGTCGGGTCCAGTTCAACGAGGCGGCCCGTAAGAAGTCTCCGCGCGATCCAGGTGCCGTAAGCCAACCAGGCGGTCACCGGGTCGGCCCCGCTCTCGACAGTTGGTGTCAGCACCTGTTCGTAGCGGGTCGTCGCCTCCGCGAACCCCTCGGGATCCTGCTTCCGCAACCGGAGGAGCAATGCACGATACGCTGGCCGCAGATCAGCCAGACCGGCGGCAGCCAACGCCTCCGCCGTCAGGATGGATACCTGATCTTCCGGCTTACTCACCCGCCTTCATCGAATCCAGGAACTCGGTATTGTCTTCGGTTCGCTTCAGGCGTTCGAGCAGGAACGAGATCGCCTCCGCGGGCGGCATGTCGGCCAGGAAGTTACGCAGCAAGTACACACGGTTGAGTTCGATTTCATCCAGCAACAGTTCTTCACGCCGCGTGCTCGAGCGGTTCACGTCGATGGCCGGGTAGATCCTCTTGTCCGCGATCTGGCGGTCGAGCAGGACTTCGCTGTTTCCCGTCCCCTTGAATTCCTCAAAGATGACCTCGTCCATGCGACTACCGGTTTCGACGAGGGCGGTGGCGATAATCGTGAGGCTGCCGCCTTCCTCTATGTTGCGGGCTGCGCCGAAGAACCGCTTTGGCTTGTGCAGAGCGTTCGCATCTACGCCACCCGACAGGATCTTCCCGGAGTGGGGCACGGTCGTGTTGTAGGCGCGTGCCAGTCGCGTAATGGAGTCGAGCAGAATGACCACGTCCCGCTTGTACTCCACGAGACGCTTGGCCTTCTCGAGCACCATTTCCGCCACCTGCGTATGGC
>JARFPW010000204.1 GCA_029288095.1 Gemmatimonadota bacterium | reverse complement strand
CTCCAGAAACGACATGTGGACTTCGACGTCACGGGCCTCGTACGTCACGAACCGGCCTCGTTCATGGGCCGATGTCTGCCGCCAGACGTGCAGGGTCAGGTTCATTATTTGTAGCTCCGCTGGCTTGGCATGACGTGTTCGAACTCGAGGGGCTCGCGGTGTTCCACCGCCTCCGAGTTCTCGCCCGTATACTCCCAGACGGACGCATGGGAAAACTCGTCGTCGTTGCGCTTCGCCTCGCCCTCGGGCGTCTGGTGCTCTTCGCGGAAATGGCCGCCGCACGATTCTTCGCGTGCCAGCGCGTCGCGGCACATCAGCTCGCCCAGTTCGAGAAAATCAGCCACGCGGGCCGCGCGCTCCAGCACCTGGTTGAGCGTGCCACCGCCACCGACCACCTTGCCGTCTTCCCAGAATTCCTCGCGCAGGACGGGGATGCGATCCAGGGCCTCCCGCAATCCGGACGCCGTCCGGGCCATGCCGCAATTCTCCCACATCACTCGCCCGAGTTCACGGTGAATCGACTCGACGGTCCGGTTGCCATCCAGGGCGAGCAGACGCGCCATCCGAGCCTCGACCACCTCGACCGCGCCTTTCACGTCCGGGTGGTCGGTGCCCACCGGTTCCGTGGCGTGCCGCGCGATGTAGTCGCCGATGGTGTACGGGAGCACGAAGTAGCCGTCGGCCAGGCCCTGCATCAGCGCACTGGCGCCCAGCCGATTGGCGCCGTGATCCGAGAAGTTCGCCTCACCGATCACGTGCAGCCCGGGAACGGTGCTCATCAGGTTGTAGTCGACCCACAGGCCGCCCATCGTGTAGTGGGGCGCCGGGTAGATCCTCATCGGCTGCCCGTACGGGTTCTCGCCCGTTATGCGCTCGTACATCTCGAACAGGTTGCCATAGCGTTCCCGAATGGCGTCCTCTCCCAGACGGTCGATCGCGGAGGCGAAGTCGAGGTAGACCCCCCGTCCAGACGTTCCGACGCCGTACCCTTCGTCGCACCTGTCCTTGGCCCGGCGGGACGCGAGATCGCGCGGGACGAGATTGCCGAAGCTCGGATACATACGCTCCAGGTAGTAGTCCCTATCCTCGGGTGGGATCTCATTGGCGGCCCGTTCGTCACCAGCGGTCTTCGGAACCCAGATCCGACCGTCGTTTCGCAACGACTCGCTCATCAGGGTGAGCTTCGACTGATACTCGCCGGCCACCGGGATACAGGTCGGATGGATCTGCGTGAAGCATGGATTGGCGAATCCCGCACCGCGCTTGTGGGCTCTCCAGGCAGCCGTGACGTTGCACTTCATCGCGTTGGTCGACAGGTAATAGACGTTCGAGTACCCGCCCGTGCCCAGGACTACTGCGTCCGCCGTCCACGACTCAATCTCACCCGAAACCAGATCGCGGGTCACGATACCCCTGGCGTGCCCGTCGACGAGGATCACATCGTGCATTTCCTTCATCGATCTCAGTTCGACAGCGCCCAGCCCTACCTGCCGCATCAGAGCCTGGTAGGCACCGAGGAGCAGCTGCTGGCCGGTCTGTCCGCGGGCGTAGAAGGTCCTCGAGACCTGCGCGCCGCCGAATGACCGGTTGGCCAGCAATCCACCGTACTCGCGGGCGAACGGGACGCCCTGCGCCACCGCCTGGTCGATGATGTTGACGCTGAGTTGCGCCAGCCGGTACACGTTGGCCTCGCGCGACCGGAAGTCTCCGCCCTTCACCGTATCGTAGAACAACCGGTAGACGCTGTCGCCGTCACCCTGGTAGTTCTTGGCGGCATTGATGCCGCCCTGGGCGGCGATGCTGTGGGCGCGTCGCGGACTGTCGTGATAGGTGAAGCACGTCACCGCGTACCCGAGTTCGGCGAGCGTCGCGGCCGCCGACGCCCCGGCAAGGCCCGAGCCGACGACGATCACGTGATGCTTCCGTTTGTTCGCCGGGTTGACCAGCTTCATTTCGAACTTGTGCTGGTCCCACGCCTGGTCGATCGGGCCCGATGGCACGCGGCTTTCGAGGTTCATGATCGTCCTCCTCTACGCCACGAGTCCGGTCAGGACGGCGACCGGAAACGAGAGGTTGCCGACCGCGACGATCAGGGCGATCACCAGCGCCAGGGGTCGGCGCCACCGATTGATTCGCGGACCGTTGATGCCGAGGGTTTGAAACGCGCTCCACACGCCGTGATACAGGTGAAGTCCGAGGGCGATCATCGCGACCGCGTAAACACCCGATACGGGAGCCGATTGAAATCCTGCGACCAGATTGTGGTAGGCGTCGCCGGCGATGAAGTCGGGATGAACCGAGCCGAAAGTCAGATGCAGCAGGTGGTAGACCACGAAGGCGAACAGGGCGACCCCACCCCACCGCATGGATCGGGACGTACGGCTGAATTCAAGCGAATCGAGCTTGCGGTATCCCTCGTCCCGCGCGGCGCGACTCTGGCGGGTGAGCCGGGCGGCGGACCAGACATGGGCCACGAGGGCCACGATCAGTACCGCCCGCGCGATCCACAGGAACTGTCCGTACTGGAGAAATGGATCCCCGAACTCTCGGAGGCCCTCGGCGTAGTGATTGAAGACTTCGGCGCCCTGATACACCTTCAGGTTGCCGAACATATGGCCGATCACAAAGCCCACGAATACGATGCCCGACAGGGCCATCGTGATTTTAAGACCGATCGAGGTGCGGAAGAGGGCGGCGCTGCGGCCCATGCCAGCTCCTGTATGCTCGGTAACGGGATGCACTTGGGAAAGCTAGCGCTGTGCACGGACTGCTACAAGAAGCGGCCGGCCAGTCTGGTGGCATCGGATTCGCAATGAAATAGGCTTCGACATGAATGACAACAGCCCCAACCAACCTGACGAGGCCAATGTGATCTCGACGCCGCAGAAGCTGGCGCAGAGAATCCCGTCGCCGGCGATGAGCGCCCAGGACTCCCGCCGTGCATTCAAGGCCATCGAGACCTCCCTGCGCGAGCTGTGGGGCGTCGTCGACGGATTGTCGGACCTCCTGCCGCCGCGGCCCACTTACTACCGCGTAACCATCTTCGGATCCTCACGAATGCACCAGGGCGACGAGCTGTATGGCGAAGTGCGCCGGCTCGCCGAGCGGTTGTCGAACATGGGGTGCGACATCATCACGGGGGGCGGACCGGGATTGATGCAGGCCGCCAACGAAGGCGAGGCCATTGGTGACGTCTCCGATCAGACGTACTCGATCGGACTCAACGTGGAGCTCCCCCACGAGCAGGGTGCGAATCCCTACGTGGAGAAGCTGTATCACCACGGCACGTTCTTCTCCCGGCTGCACCATTTCGTGCAGTTGTCCAGCGCGTTCATCGTCATGCCGGGAGGTATCGGGACGACACTCGAGGCACTCCTGGTGTGGCAGCTGATCCAGGTGGGCCACCTGCAGAATCGGCCGCTCATCTTCGTGGGTCGGATGTGGAAGGACCTGGTCGAGTGGGGCGGAGACTACTGGATCAACGGAGGTCGGCACATGGCGGACGAGGGCGACCTGTTGATCCCCGTGTGTGTCGATACGGTGGACGAGGCCAGTCAGATCATTGAGGAGAACCTGAAGTCCTGGGAGGCCGAGACGGGGGCCGAGGCCGAAGCAGGTCCCTAGAGCTCGAATTTCTGCAGGCGCTCCGGGATTACGACGCGCGCCGCGCCCCGCTCGTCCAGAGCCGCGGCCAGCGACTGCTGCGAGTCGAGTTCGCCGTGGACGAGGAACCAGCTGTTGACGCTGCCCGCATCACGTACTCCATCCGACCATGCCAGGAGTTCATTGCGCCCGGCGTGGGCGCTGTAGGAGTCCGCCCGCTCGACGTTCGCCAGTATCTCGACCTCCCGTCCGTAGATCCGGACCGGGTTTCTGCCTTCGAGTATCTTCCGGCCCAGCGTGTGTTCCGCCTGGTAGCCGACGAACAGCACTGTGCTCGCCGGAGTCGTGGCATGGTTGCGTAGATGGTGGAGGATCCGGCCCGCCTCACACATTCCTGACGCAGAAATGATCACGCCTGGCCCTTTGCGGTCATTCAGCGCCTTCGACTGTTCGACGTCGCGAACGTATGTCAGCGTCTCGAAGCCGAGCGGGTCGCCATCATGCTCGTTGCGCATCGTCTCGAGCATCTCTTCGTCCCAGCACTCCCTGTGGTCGTTGAACACGTCGGTCACCCGGACGGCCAGCGGGCTGTCCACCCACACGGGAACCCGGGGAAGCTCCCCTGCCTCCCACAGCTGATTGAGTCGGTACACGACCTCCTGCGTTCTTCCGAGCGAGAAGGCCGGGATGATGAGGTAGCCGCCTTCGCGACACACGCGCTCGGCGCAAACGCGCAGGTGCCGCTTCGCCTCGCTCGCCGGTTCATGCACCCGACTCCCGTAGGTGCTCTCCATGATCACGGCATCGGCACCAGGCGGCATTACGGGATCACGGAGGATGGGGAGACCCTTACGGCCGATGTCCCCGCTGAATACGAGCCGGCGTTCGCGTCCGCCGGCCGAGAGATCCAGCGTCACCGAGGCTGAGCCCAGGATGTGTCCGGCGTCGTCAAGCCTCGCGCTTACGCCGGGGGCGGGATTGAAGCTCTCCCCGTAATCGACGGTGCGGAAGTGATCCAGCGCCGCCTCGACGTGCTGAGGCTCGTAGAGAGGCTCGAAGGGTGTGCGGCCCTGCTTCTTGCGGCGCTTGTTGACGTACTTGACGTCGTTGACCTGGATGTGGGCCGAGTCCATGAGCATCTGGCGGCACAGGTCGGCGGACGCGGAGGTGGTCCAGATGTTCCCACGAAATCCGGATCGCACCAGCGACGGCAGGTTGCCGGCGTGATCCAAGTGCGCGTGACTGAGCACGACGGCGTCAATGCTGGCCGCGTCGAACGGCAGGTTGCGATTGCGCTCGAACGCGCCCTTGCGACGCCCCTGGTAGAGCCCGCAATCGAGCAACACGCGACTCCGCCCGGTATCGACGAGATGCATTGAGCCGGTGACTTCCCGGGCCGCTCCGAAGAATTGTATGTGCATGCGGAAGAGTCCGATGTTGGGCCACCGCGGGCAAGATCCCACGGCGGCCCGGTGCGTTCACTGAGAGAGCGTCGCCTCCAACCGGTTCAGGCAACTGCCCCAACCCTGCTCGTGGGCACCCGCCGCCTCGGCGTTCGGAAAGCGCTCGTGGTTGAGCGTGACCTGTGTCGAGTCGCCCACGGCCTCGAACTCCACGGTGACGAGAGTCTCGCCCACTGCGTGATCCGGCTCCTCCCAGTCCCAGGAGTAGACGAGCCGATTCGGCGCGGCGATCTCCCGATACGTTCCCACCGCCGTGTACGTCTGACCTTCCGGGCCCTTCATGCGGATCCGGTACTGTCCACCCACCCGCAGATCCACGGAGACATCTCCAACCGTGGCGCCCTCGGGGCATGACCACTGCTTGAGGCCGTCCGCCGTGCTCCAGGCCCGAAAGACCCTGCCCGGGTCCGCCTTCAGTATCCGGGTGAGCTGAAGCGAGGTGCTGGTTTCGGTGCTCATTCACTTCCCTCCCTGGCGTCGTCGTTGTCGAGATACAGGGCCAGCGCGTCGAGTCTGCCCTCCCAGAACTGCCGATACGTGTCCACCCACTCCGCCGCGTCGCGCATCGGTTCTGCGTCGAGAGCACACCTGCTCAACCGCCCATCTCTGGAGCGGTGGACCAGGCCGGCGCGCTCGAGCACTCGCAGATGCTTGGAAATCGCCGGCCGTGAAACGGCGAACGGCGCGGCCAGTTCTCCGACCGTCGCGTTCCCTTCCGAAAGACGAGCGAGGATCGCTCTCCGCGTAGGATCCGAGAGCGCTCCGAAAGTCAGGTCCAACCCTGTATTGGTAACCATATGGTTACATATTATCACGGCGTCCGTTGGGGAGCAAGGCCGACCCCGCGATTGCACCCCATCCCCTGCATCCGCTAGTCTGCTCCGGGTGGCGAGTCACCATCGTGGGTGTTGCCAGGGTGACGGACTGCCCGACTGTCGAAACCACCTTATCATAAACTGGATAAGCTCATGTCCATCAGTGATTTCATACGACACCACTACAGACACTTCAACGCCGCCACCGTGATCGATGCCGTGGATGCGTACGAGGCTCATCTGGCAGGCGGCGGGCGGATGATGGTGACGCTGGCGGGTGCAATGAGCACGGCCGAGCTGGGCCTGTCGCTCGCCGAGATGATCCGGCGGGACAAGATCCATGCGATTACCTGCACCGGGGCGAACCTGGAAGAGGATGTGTTCAACCTGGTCGCTCACGAGCACTACGAGCGCATCCCGGATTGGCGCAGCCTCACGCCCGAGCAGGAAAAGGACCTCGAGCGCAGGGGACTGAATCGCGTGACGGACACGTGCATCCCCGAGCAACTCGCGTTTCGAGCGATCGAGGGTCCCATGGTCGAGTTGTGGAACGCGGCTGGCGCGATGGGAGAGCGCTTCTTTCCTCATGAGTACTTCTATCAGCTACTGACGTCGGGAGACCTCGAGCCGCACTATCAGATCGACCCCGGCGATTCCTGGCTGCTGGCCGCGGCGGAGAAGGACCTCCCGCTATTCGTTCCCGGGTGGGAGGATTCCACGATGGGCAACGTGTTCGTCGCCAATGTCATCCGCGGAGACATCCCCAACATCGGTCTGGTTCGCGGCGGTCTCGAGTACATGCATGCGCTGGCGGACTGGTATGTCCGTACGACGATGGGCCATCCGATCGCCGACCTGCAGGCCGGCCACGGCGACGGCATGCGTACAGGTGAACACGGGCGGGCGATCCCCGCGGACGAAGCGGAGAACACCGTCGGCTTCTTCCAGATCGGTGGCGGGATAGCCGGAGACTTTCCGATTTGCGTGGTACCGATGATTCACCAGGACCTGGAGCTTCCCCGCCCCTACTGGTCGTACTTCTGCCAGATCAGCGATTCGACTACCAGCTATGGGTCGTATTCAGGAGCCGTCCCGACCGAGAAGATTACCTGGGGCAAGCTGGACATTACGACACCTAAGTACGTGATCGAATCCGACGCGACGATCGTCGCGCCGCTGATGTTCGGGGCGCTGCTGGGTCTTTAGGGCGGAGTCAGTCAAAAAGGAGGACCTCGACATTCTCGATGCCGAGGTCATCGAGTCTCACTCCGGCCACGTAGTCGAATCCGATATCGTATGTCCGGAAGCGCTCTGGGAGTTCCACCATTGCCGGGAGGCCGGAGCTTCCGCGCACCCGGCGCCAGGTCTGCGGTTCGGTGAGCCAGTACGGTTGCCGTCGAGCCCATAGGGTGCCGTCACTTCCGGCGAGAAGGCTATCGAAGGGTGGCACCTCGGTAAGGACGGGCAGCTTCTCCATTCGCTCGCGCCACCTCGTGCGCTGCTGCACCGGGACACGCGATTCCCCTCCCGACAGCCAGTCTCGTACCTCGGCGTCTGTCAACGTTCGGACTGATGCGGGCAGGGAGTCAACAAGCACTTGTTGGCCGTCGACCCAACCTTCCAGCTGCGGGCCTCCCTCGACCAGGACCCACACCGTGTCCCCCGTAACGGCCGCCGATGATATGCCGCTGAAGTGCAGGTGCCAGCTCGGGACGGGCCCCGGTTCCGAATCGTCTGCCCAGAACTCCCGGCCGGCATATCGGCCCAGAAGTTTCGGATTGGACCCATCCTCATCCATAAGCTGAAACGTCGACGTATCACGCCAACGACCCGATCGCACGCGATTCGGGAGCCATCTCCGGTAAAGCATGCGCCCGGAGCTCGTGCGCCCGGCCGGTTCAAGAAACCCGAGCTGATCGTGCACATCGGTCATGACTACACGGACTACTGATGCATCCGGAGCGACCACAGTAACCCGGCGCTGAGCCGGATCTATGGCCAGCAGCGAATCGCCCGTCAGCACCTCCAACCGGCCGAGGAATTGAAACTCGCCCGGTCCACTGCCCTTTCCTCCGGTCGCCATCGCCAGTTCGCCCTCGGGCGAAAACCGGCGGATCATCTGACTCCCGTCGACCACCACGACACTCCGGTCGGTGAGGACACGCACTCCCGTCACGCGAAAAAACTCCGCCATGGGCGCCGGGCGGGCGCCAGTCGACGTCGCGGGACCTGGGCTGGGTCGGCCCTGGCTGAATCCTGCTTCGGATTCGCCACCGGTACATGCCAGGGCAATCAACAGAAGGGCGGCGAGGCCACAACGCTTCACTAAGGTACGGCCCAGATCTCGGCTAGCACGCGGTAGACGAGCTTCGCGGCCAGGAACTCGCTCGCGTGGTGTCCGGGCAGCGGGAGGAGCTCCACGACGTCGAAGCCGACGATGCGGCGCGCCCGAGCAACCCGCCGCACCAGCTCATTCACTTCGTACCAGTCGAGCCCCCCTGGCTCCGGTGTTCCCGTGGCCGGGACGATCGAGGGATCGAACGCGTCGAGATCGATCGTCAGGTATACGTCCTCGGCCAGACCGTCGAGCGCTCGGTTCATCCAGGCTTCATGGGTGCTGCCGCGCGCCGCCGCGATATCGTGCGCCCATACGACCCTGTCCTCGTCCAGGCCGGGTCGCTCCTCCGCATCGATGGACCGGATCCCGACCTGGACGATCGACCCGTGCTCGCGGGCGCGAGCCATGACGCAAGCATGGTTGTGCGTGGACCCGTGATACGACTCGCGCGTATCTGCGTGGGCGTCGATCTGAAGAACCGAGAACGAGCGGCCGGCGGACTCGGAGTAGACCGCCGCCGCTTCCACGGCACCGATGGTTACGGAATGCTCGCCGCCCAGGACGACGGGCAGAGCGCCCCGGGTCAGCACGTCCTCGACGCGCTCCCGGACCATGGATGTCATGAGCTCCGGCGCTCCGTCACATATGACGGGAGCCGATGTCTCAATGCCGCGCAACCACGGCTCGGAGCCGGTTTCTATGTCGTAGAGCTCTACGTAGGCTGAGGCTTCGAGCAGAGCGTCCGGCCCGCGATCCGCTCCTTTCAGCCAACTGCTGGTGAGATCGTAGGGGACGGGGATGATCACCGCGGCGGCCGCCTCCGTCTCGGGATCGGCGCCCGCTCCCTTCCCCTGCCCGACCCACACGTCGTCGCCGAGATACCTGGACATCAATCAGCCTCCTCCTGGTGTCCGACCGGCCTCCGTCGGCTGCGTCAAGCTCGATGAACCGGGCTCTCCCGTCCAGCGCAATCGGAAGCGAGCCGCCGGACGACACCGTATCCTCACCGCATGACAGCCTCCACGCTACACTTGATCATCGGCTACCTGGGCTCGGCCTTCGTGGTGACGTCGCTCGCCATGAGGTCGATCGTCAGGCTACGGATCGTAGGCCTTGCCGGCGCCGTCACGTTCACGGTGTACGGTGTGCTGATCGACGCCTGGCCGGTCGTGCTCACGAACGTCGTCATCGTCGTGATCCACGCCCACTTCCTCCGGGAGATCCTCACGGCGAAGGAGTACTTCCGGGTCCTCGAGGTAAGGCAGGAATCGCAGTACCTGAGGTACTTCCTCGAGAACCATCGTGACGAGATCCGGGCGATCTGGCCGGGATTCTCGTTCCAGCCCTCACATCGATTGCTCACGCTGTTCATTCTTCGCGACCTGGTTCCGGCGGGTCTGTTCATCGCCGAGATCGAGGACGAGGAGACGATCTGCCTGCAGCTTGACTTCGCGATCCCGGGCTACCGGGACTTCAAGATCGGGAAGTACCTGTACGAACGGGGTACGCTGTTTGAACGTGGGTTCAGGCGGGTAGTCGTCGAGACCGGGAGTGATTCGGACGAGGACTATCTGCGGCGGCTGGGGTTTCGGACGGACGGGCGGCCGGGACAGGGCGAGGTTCTGACGCGGAGTCTGCAGCCTGCCGGCTGAACGTCAGGTCCCGACGCCCAGGTAGGTGTAGCCGTTCAATGCGCTCTCGTAGAACCTGACGAGCACCCGACTCTCGGGCACCGTCATGCGGCCCTCGCGGACGGCGGTCTCACAATCCTTCACGACGCGCGGAACGAGACGATCCACCTCGTACCGCATGTAGCCGAGCACGTCACGCGCGGAATCGCCCTTCACCGTCTCCTCGATCCACCACCCGCCCTCCTCGTGGAGACGCACGTGCACCACGTTGGTATCGCCGAACAGGTTGTGCAGATCGCCGAGCGTTTCCTGATACGCTCCGACGAGAAACGCACCGAGGAAATAGTTCTCGCCCTTCCGAAGCTCGTGCACTTCCAGTACGCGCCGCTCTTCGTCCAGGTTCACGAACCGATCGACCTTTCCGTCCGAGTCGCACGTCATGTCCGCAAGCACGGCGCGGTGAGTCGGGCGTTCATCCAGCCGATGGATTGGCATGATCGGAAACAGCTGGCCGATCGCCCAGGAATCGGGCAGCGACTGGAAGACCGAGAAGTTGCAGAAGTAGGTTTCGCTCAGGATCTCCTCGAGTGGCTGCAGCTCTTCCGGCATCCGTTCGAGTTCCTGCGCCATGTCGTGAACGCGGGCGCAGGTTGCCCAGAACAGTCTCTCGGCCAATCCCCGCTGCTCGAGGCTCAGGTACCCGAGCTTGAACAGATCGAGGGCCTCGTCCCTCCCCTGGACGGCATCGTGGTAGGCCTCCACCAGCCGGTTGGCGGAGACATCGGCGAACGCATGCACCAGGTCACGGATCGGTTGCGGGACGTCTTCACCCGCGTCCACGTCCAGCGGAGGCGCGTGGGTCGTCCGGGGCCCCGAAGCCCCGAGTACGTTGATCACGAGAACGCTCTGGTATGCGGCCATCGCGCGACCCGACTCACTGATGATCGTCGGCTGAGGCACATCGCGTTCGGAGCACACGCTGCCAAGCCGGTAGACCACTTCCGCGGCGTATTCCTCCATCGTGTAGTTCATCGACGATCCCAGCCCGGTCCGGCTGCCGTCGTAGTCCACACCGAGACCGCCCCCGACGTCGACGTATTGCAGCGGCACTCCCAGCTGCAGGAGCTCCGCATACACGTGCCCGAGTTCGCCGATCGCGTCCTTCAAGCGGCGGATATCCTGGATCTGGCTGCCGGGGTGACAGTGGAGCAGACTCAGGCAGTCCAGCATGTCATGCGCGGCAAGCAACTCGACCATGTCGAGTATCTCACTTACGAACAGGCCGAACTTCGACCGCTCGCCGGCCGAGTCGCTCCAGCGGCCCGCTCCCTGGCTTGCCAGCTTCACGCGGACGCCGATGTTGGGCCGCACGCCATACGCCTGGGCATGCTTCAGCACCAGGTTCAGTTCGCTGAACTTCTCGATCACGGGGATGATGTTGCGGCCCAGCTTCGTCGATAGGATCACCGCTTCGATATAGGCGTCGTCCTTGAAACCGTTGCAGATGATCAACCGTTCGGATCGCTCGTCCGTCATCGCCATCGCCGCCAGCAACTCCGGCTTGCTGCCGACTTCGAGTCCGAAAGCGTAGTCCCGGCCGTAGCGGTAGACCTCCTCGACCACGGATCGCTGCTGGTTGACCTTGATGGGAAACACGGCCAGGTAGCGACCCGCGTAATCATTCTGCCGGATCGCGTCCTGGAAGGCATCGTGCAGCGCCCGCAGGCGGTCGGCGAGAATGTCGGAGAATCGGATGAGCAGCGGCGGCGACAGCTCCCGGTCGGCCAGTCCCTCGACGACCTCCATCAGATCGATTTCCGTGTCCGGCGTGCGGTCGGGGCGGATGCGCATGCGACCGTCCGATCCCACCGCAAAATACCCCTGGCCCCAGAGCTCCACCTGGTAGAGGCGCGCGGAATCAGCCGAGCTCCATTTCGCGGGGACCATCGGTACGACGGGCGTCTGCGGTGTCATGCGCGCCAACATATCCGGCACGCGCTCGGGCGGGAACCTCGACGCGCGAAACCGGGCGCCGCCCCGGACTCGTAGCGTCAACCAATCGACGCATTGTCCTGTCTCATACTTCGTTCAGGGTGATCACTCGAGCTACTTGGAGATGGCCATGCTCACGCTTTACAGGCGCACGTTGGCGGCAGCTTCCTTCGGTGCAGGCGCCGTGTTGCTGCTGCCCGCTACCGGTGCGGCGCAGGACGAGACGGTACGGCTCTCGGGTCAGACCGTCGCTGTTTACAACCTCGCGGGAGAAGTAACGCTCACCGCCGGATCGGGATCCGATGTCACGGTGGCCGTCGATCTGCAGGGGGCGGACGCCGGCCAGCTCGACGTACGCTCGGGCCCGGTGGACACGCGACGCAGCAACTGGAATACCGTGGAAGCGCTTCGCATCATCTACCCGGGTGACAAGGTCGTCTATGAAGGCATGGGCGGGCAGACGACGCTTCGCGTCCGTGACGACGGGACGTTCTGGGGCGGCCGCCGCGGAGACCGCGGGACGCGAAGGGTCGAGATCAGCGATCGCGGCGATGGGACACGCGCAAGCGCGAATCTCGAGGTCCGTGTGCCCGCTGGGAAACGAGTCCTCGTGGCACTCGGTGCCGGTGTGATCGAGGCCACCAACGTGGACGGCGACCTCTACCTGGATACGGGATCGGGAAGCATCCGGACGGCCGGCACCACCGGCGTGCTCAACCTCGACACCGGGTCGGGTGACGTGGTCGTGGACGGCGCCGAGGGTGATATCAACATCGACACCGGTTCAGGCAACGTGGAGGTCCGCTCGGTGCGCGGTCCGGACGTCAACGTGGATACTGGATCGGGCAGCGTGGTGATTGACGGTGTAGACGCTCCGGAGATCGGGGTGGACACCGGGTCGGGTGACGTGGAAGTATTTGGCGCTCGCACCGGCAGCGTCTCGGTGGATACGGGCTCGGGAAGCGTCACAGTCGTCACCGTGGCGGGCAGCGCCTCCTTCAACGTGGATACGGGCTCCGGCAACGTGACCATCTCAGTACCCGACGGGTACGCCGGCAGCGTCAACCTCGAGACCGGTTCGGGCAACATGCGGACCGACCTGCCGCTGACGCTCCTGCTGGCGGTCGCTCGAGGCGAAAGCAACTTCGACGTGCGCGCCGTGTCGTCGGCAAACGCCCACGGTCTGATGCAGATTCTCTGGCCGACGAC
>JARFPW010000203.1 GCA_029288095.1 Gemmatimonadota bacterium | reverse complement strand
GCCCCAGGAGAACGGCGCCACCCATCGTTCCGGCGCTCGGTCACGGAAGACGCTGGCTCCCGCACCCACCACCGTGCCGGTCGTCAGTAGGGTTCCTATGGCTGTCTTCACATGATCACCCAGCAGGCAGCCGAGCTTCAGAAGGCCGGTATCAATGGGTCCGCCCGGATCGCCCAGCGAGACGGAGCCATAGTTATTCTTCAAATCCGAGTTCGTCGTAAGCGCGCCCAGATTCACCCATCGTCCGACGACGGCGTGTCCGATGAATCCGTCGTGCGCCTTGTTGACGTACCCGAACGTGGTGGTCTCCTCGAGTTCGCCTCTCAAGTAGCTCCGAACACCCGCCGAGACAGCCGAGAAGCTTCCTCCGAGCAACCGACAATCCGTGTCTGTCACGAGCGGTCCCGCGATCCGCGAACCAGCTCGCACCTCCGACCGGTCACCGAGCACCACACCACCCTGGCGCGTGTCCATGACAACGCCGGGTTCCAGGAGGACGTCCCGCCCGACGACCACCGGTCCGTCTCCCAGCACGTGGATCCCCGCCGTCGGGCTGAAGCCACCGTGGTCCCCGGCTGCAATGCGTCGTACGTCCCTGTGCAGACGCTCGTGTCCGAACTCTACGAGGTTCCAGACCGAGTCCAACATGCGGCCCGGAACCTCGATCGTCTCCTGTCCCGTCAGCTCGGCAGGATCCAACATCCAGGCTGCGTCCGGCACGTCCCCTCCGGCCGGAATGATGCAGCCTGCGACCTGGTTTCTGCATACGAAGACTACCGGTGCGCCCGGGGTGGCTCCCAAGGGAAACGGAGCCTCGTCGTGCGGAACGAAGCGGGATGACACGAGCAGGAGCTCGCCGTCCTCCGGGGCCGTCCCGCGCGGCAGCGCGGGAGGGGTGCCCGGTTCCGAAAACTGGGACAGCCAGGATCGGGTGAACGAGCCGCTGGCTGGCTGGCCCGCCCAGGCCTCGATTCTCGCGCGCAGGGTCCAAGCACCGAACCGGATCTCGCCTATCGGCCTCGTCAACGCTAACGTACGCCTGGCGTCGGCCCGCCGGTCTTCGAACAGTAAGAGCCTCACGCGCAATCCTCCTCGAGCTGTTAATGGGCCCGATTGTGTTGGGGTGCCAGATCGCGGCGCATCACCAGGATCTCCTCACCCGATCGGACGACCACCTGGTCGTCCACGCCGAACAGGACGACCCGGCCGGAGTCGGACCAGTCGATGTTGCCGGATCCCTCGATCACGGACGTCCGACCCAGGGCCACGTTGCCTCCGGCGTCGCCGCGGTTCGTGCGCGCCAGGGCCTCCCACGTGCCGACGTCGTCCCATTCGAACGTTGCCACCGCGGTATCCACGTTCGTGGCACGCTCCAGTACTCCCACATCGACGCTGATATGCGGCACGTCGGCGAAGAACGACTCCACGCCATCGCGGGCCAGCACTGGCAAGGCTGGTGCGATTTCTTCGCAGCAGTGTTCGACGGCTGCCAGGAAGTCGGCCGCGCGCCAGACGAAGATGCCGGTGTTCCAGAGGTGGCGACCGGACTCCACATACACCCCGGCCGTGTCCGCATCGGGTTTCTCGACGAACTTGCTCACCGCGTGCAGGCCGTCTCCGACAGTTTCCCCGACTTCGATGTATCCGTAACCGGATTCAGGGCGTGTCGGAGTGACGCCGAGGCAGACCAGCGAACCGCGCGTGGCAGCCGCATCCAGGGCCCTGTCGATGGTCTGGGCGAACTCGGAGACAGGGCGAATCAAGTGATCCGCGTGCAGCGAGATCATCATGGCGCCGGGCGCTTCGCTCTCGATGCGGGCCGCAGCCCACGCGAGAGCCGGCCCCGTTCCACGGGCTTCCGGTTCGACCCAAAAACGCTCGTCGGGGTAGTCGGGAAGTACGGACTGAAACGGAGCTACGAGGTCTCGCCCCGTCAGCAGGCGGACGCGTTCGGGTGGAACGAGGCTCTCGGCTCGGCGCACAGTCTCGACGATGAGAGGCGCGTCCCCGGCGAGCGCGAGGAGCTGCTTTGGACGGTCCGGCGTCGAGGCCGGCCAGAAGCGCGATCCGATGCCGCCGGCGAGCACGACGGCAAAAGTCGGCGTGGCTGCACGGGGGGTGTCCATGGCGGCCAACCTAATACCGTGTGTTGACCTCGTACACGGGTGCGGGCGCGGCGTCTCGCGCGCCGCACCAACGATGCTATAATACGCGACCTGTTACCCTGAACCGACGGAATGCACTTGTGACCCACATTGGACGCCTGGCCGCAGCACTTCTTCTGGTGCTCCAGGCAACTGCCTGCGGCGACCCATTCGAGCCGATACTCGCGCCGATTCCGGAGCCCGAGGAAGTGCAGCTGAACGATTTCACGAACGGCAGCCTGCTCGATCCGGCCGCCTTCGACCTGTTCACTGTCACGGCCGTTCGGACGGATCTGTCGACTTCCTGGGATTTCGTGTTTGCTGTAGACCCGGTCCTCGGCCCGACGCTCCAGGCTCGCGAAGCCGTGTTGGGTCTCGACTCGGACGCCGGTTTCCAGGACCCGGAGGAGGAGTTCGAGGCCCTGACCGAGGTGCCGGAGGGCGGATATGCGGGAGCCGAGCCGATCCCGGTGGCTGTCGGAACCGTGCTCGCGGTGCGCAGCCGCCCAAACCCCGGGTTCAGTGCCCGCTGCCGCGTTTACGGCAAGCTTGAGGTCATGTCGATCGAGGG
>JARFPW010000160.1 GCA_029288095.1 Gemmatimonadota bacterium | reverse complement strand
GGAGCCGTGTCAGGGCTCAGCGCCAGGGAGCTTCCCTCGAGCAGCCAGGCGAGCTTCCTCACATCGTCGGCACGCGCATCAACCGGCGTCGCCTTCGTAAGACGCCGCACTTCGGCGGCAAGCCGGTCCTCCGCCGGGGTCACCCCTCCCACGATCATCGTCTGCAACCCGAGATCCTCCTCGGCCGCCTCAAGTACCCGCGAGTAGCGATCGGCGATCCAGTTCTTTTCCGAGCGTGAGCTGTGCAGCGTAATAGCGAGGACGGGGCGATCGAACCCGTCGAACCACTCCTTCTGTGCGGCACGTTCCTGGTCCGAAAACGCGAAATCCCAGGCGAGGCGGGGCTCGACGCCGAGATGGGCCAGAAACTCGAAGAACTCGTCCTGCATGTGTTGAGGAGGGTGCGGCGCGATGCTCTCCGTAGTGAACAATCGATGAAACTCCGGCGCGCGGGCCCTGTCGTATCCGAGCTTGCGGGGCGCCCGGATCATGGCGGTTACGAGGCCAGCTTTGAAGGCCGTATGCGGCACGAGGGCCAGGTCCCACCGGCGTCCCCGCAACTCGTGGCGCAACCGCGTGTATGCCCCGGCTCCGGCGGCCCTGTCGAAGACGAGGAACTCGTCGACGTCCGGATTCGGAGCCATCAGGCGGTGGGTCGTCGGCTGAACGACCCAGCTGATGTGCGTCCCGGGCCAGGCCTGACGTAACGAAGCCACCAGCGGCATGACGTGGACCGTGTCACCGAGGGCACTCAAACGCACGATGACGACCGATTCGGGAGGCACGGCGGTCGATTGGATCATACGGAGTTGGCCAGCGGCCGCTCGCGGCAAGCTGGAGCTTTCGTGGGCATGTCGCGGTACATTCACGCCAGCCCGGATCAAAGTCAAACACTCGTGGAAGCAGGCCGTGCGGACTCTTACACGTTACACACTTCGCCAGCTCATCGCGCCGTTCGGATTCTCGGTCACGGCTCTCACGCTGCTTATGTTGCTGGATCAGCTGGCCAAGCGATTCGGTGGCCTTATCGGAAAGGGCCTGGGCTGGCGAATCATCGCAGAGGTGTTCGTCCTCTCGGTGCCGTTCATTCTGGCGGTAATCATTCCCATGGCGGTCCTCATCACGGTGCACTACGTGTTCAACCGGATGGCGGCCGACAACGAGATATCCGCGATCAAGGCAAGCGGTGTGAGCCTGTTTCGGCTCACGCTTCCGGTGCTCGTCCTCGCGTCACTGGTAGCGTTGGGTCTCGTGTGGTTCAACGACAACGTTCTTCCCGACACGAATCACAAGCTGCAGCTGCTGTCGCGGAGCATCGGTCGCAAGTCGCCGACCTTCGCGCTGAAGGAGCGCACCGTAAACGAGGTCGTGAAACGCAAGTTGCACCTGCAGGCTCTGCGGATCGATCCGGAGACGAGCAGCCTGGAAGACGTGACGATATGGGACGCGACGCGACCTCAGAAGATGCGCACGATCTTCGCCGACAGCGGCACCATGCAGTTCAACGAGAACCAGACCGAGCTGTTCCTCACGCTGTACGACGGGGTGGTAAACGAAACCGAGTTCGACTCGCCAGACGAGTTCCAGCGGACCTGGTTCGAGGTCCAGTTCCTGCGAGTGCCGGAGATCGGAAACGAGCTGGAACGCCAGGACAGTCAACTGCGCGGCGACCGAGAGATGTCGATCGACTCGTTACGCGCCAAGGCGCAGGACAACCTCGAGAGGGCAGCGGAGGCAGAGCTTACGAGTGAGGCGCTGGCCATCGCGTATACGGGCCGTCTTCTCGGCGGTCTGGTCGACCACGACTCGGTACCGCCCGACTCGTCGGAGGCCGTAGTCCAGGGGTGGCGCACCGGACGTCGGATTTCCAATCCGGCGTCGGCCGCGAATACGTTTCGAAGCCAGGCGACGCAGTTGGACCGGTACGTGAAGGATGCGGGACGACTCGAGGTCGAAATGTGGAAGAAGTACTCGATCGCCTTTGCCTGCATCGTCTTCGTGATGATTGGCGTGCCCGTCGCCGTGCGCTACCGACACGGAGGCGTCTCCATGGTCGTGGGCGCCAGCTTCGCCGTATTCACGGCGTACTACGTGGCCCTCATAGGCGGTGAGCACCTGGCCGACCAGCGGCTGCTGAGTCCGTTCTGGGCGATGTGGTCACCCAATGTCCTGTTTCTCGGGGTCGGCGTCGGCGCCTTCTTCAAGGCGCGGAGGGCGGGCGGGTGAGAACGCTCGACCGCTACGTGGTCCGGCAGTTCCTCCGGATCTTCCTCGTGTGCGTGATCGGCGTGCCGTTCATCTTCATCGTCATCAGCCTGACCGACAGCATCGACAGCTTCCTGCGGGACGGGGCGACTCCGGGCGCGGTGTTCATGCACTATCTGTATCAGTTCCCGTACAACATGCTGCTGGCGTTTCCGATAGCCAGCCTGCTCGCCGCCGTGTTCACGGTGTCCTCCATGTCACGGCATTCGGAACTGACGGCGGCCAAGGCGGGCGGGATGAGCTTCCATCGTATCACCGTGTCCCTGCTTGTCGCGGGTCTCGGGATGAGCCTGGTCGCGCTGTCGCTCACCGAGGTCGTGCCGCACGCCAATCGCCTTTCGGAGGACGCGCTCGGGGAGTCGGGTACAAAGGGCTCGCGGTTGTCTTTCGTGTTTCGGGGCCGCGGCGGCCGCTACTACTCGATTCAGCGCCTCACCCGAACCGACGCCTTGACCCGCATCGAACAGATTCGCGTTGACCGCGAGGGCACAGGCTACCCCTATCCGTCGTACTCCGTGGATGCTCCACGCGCCGATTGGGACTCCATCGGCGGCCGGTGGGTCATGAGGAATGGCGCGTTGCGGATGTTCCCGGAGCCGGACAGGACGGTGGCGTTCCAGTTTGCGGAGCTTCACCAGGTCGCGTTTACGGACTCACCGGAAGACTTGCTCGCGAAATCGAAGAACGAAGACGAGATGGGGTATGCGGAGCTGCGGGAGTACATCGAAGCGCTCGATCGGTCCGGCAGCCGGACTCGCGGACTTCGGACCCAGCTGATGATGCGCATCGCGTTTCCGTTCACCTGCCTGATCATCGTGCTGTTCGGAGCGCCGCTCGTCAGTTCGACGGGCCGAGGAGGCGCCTCGATCGCCATCGGCATCGCGCTCGTGACGACCATCCTCCTGCTCGGTCTGCACCGGATCGCGGAAGCGCTTGGCGCCAGTGGCGTGATTCCGCCGCCCGCGGCAGCCTGGTTGCCGAATGGCCTGTTCCTGCTCACCGGAGTCTACCTGTTCACCCGCGTGCGTACGTGAGTCCACAGATCGACTGGGCCGAGGTCGGTCCGGACGGCTGTCCTGCCGCGGCTGCGAACGACCTTCGGGCGGCGGCGGTCGCTGCGGTCGCGGGCGGGCTGGTGGCGCGGCCGTTCTATCAGCGTGACGACCTCGGGATAACCGACAAGGGCGCCAACAACCCCGTTACGGACGCCGATCACGCGGCCAACGACGCGATTCTGTCGATTCTGGGCGACCGCCTGCCGGACGATCCGATCCGGAGTGAGGAATCGCCTCCGTCTTCGTCCGATGTCACCGCCGACCGGTTGTGGGTGGTGGATCCACTGGACGGGACGAAAGAGTTCATCGCCGGCAACGGTGAATTTGCGGTGATGGTGGGCCTGGCCGCTGGCAGTGTCGCCCGACTGGGTGCGGTTCTGCAGCCCGACCCCGGTCGCCTGTATCTGGGTGTCGTCGGGAGCGGCGCCTGGGTGGCCGACACGTCGTGGGAAGGTGCCGCTTCGACAGGTCGCGTCTCGGTGGGACCGTTCCGGCGACTTCGGCTTACGGAAGCCCGACCCGCAGATCTGAGGATGGCCCGTTCGCGATCACATCCGGATCCGCTCATCACGGCGGTAGCTGACCGTCTCGGGGCGAGCAGCATCCGCTCGGGATCGGTAGGGCTCAAGTGCTCGTTGGTCGCCGAGGGGGAAGCCGAAGTCTACGTGCACCCGGTACCGTTCCTGCGGGAGTGGGATACCTGCGCACCCGAGGCGGTGCTGCGAGGCGCAGGAGGGGTCGTTTCGGACTGCCGGGGAGAGCCGCTGGCGTACGGAAAGCAGGAACCCAGGCAGCTGCACGGCATCTTCGCGGCCCGGGAGGACGTGTGGGACGAGGCCCTGCCACTGGTGCGCGAGATCACTTCGGATAAGTTGGGCTTCGACCCCTGACAGCGAGTGGTAGGATCTCCGGACGGGAGCGCCCCAGGCGCCCACCGTCCGTTCTTCTGATAGGTGAAAGCACATGGGCAAGTCCAGTAACGTAACCTGGCATGAAGTACACGTGGGACGTGAGGACCGCGAGGCGCGCCGCGGTCACA
>JARFPW010000269.1 GCA_029288095.1 Gemmatimonadota bacterium | reverse complement strand
CTCCTTACTTGAATTCGTAGCTATCGCCCGGCGCCATTACGAGCACGTCGGATCTGGGTTCGACGAGAGTTCGGAAGTACTCGGGGTCCTGCTCGATAAGCGGCCACGATCCGTAGTGGAAAGGGATCACCGTTCTGGGTTTGATCATATCCGCTGCTCGCGCGGCATCCTCGGGACCCATCGTGAAGTTGTCACCGATCGGCAGGATGGCGACGTCCACCTGGCCCTCCAGCAATTGCATATCCATGGTCAGGGCCGTGTCGCCCGCGAAGTACAGGCGCGTCTCACCGATGTGGAGCACGAAACCAGCGGGCGTGCACGTATACCCCTCCGCCCCGGGTGCATCGATACGTCCGCCGTGCGGGGCGCTGGTCATCTTTACCCGTCCGAACGGGAAGTCACACCCGCCGCCAATCGCCATGCCATGTGCGTCTTCGTGACCCAGAACGTCCGATACGTATTTCGCGATCTCGACGCTGGTGATGAGTGCGCAGCCCGTCGCGGCCAACAGATCCCAGGCATCCTCCGAGTGGTCCCAGTGTCCGTGGGTGAGAAGCATGTAATCGAGGCCGTCGTGGAAATGATCGGGACCGACGGTCGCTTGCGGGTTGTTCACGAAATACGGATCCAGGAGCAGCCGCGTACCGTCCGCGGTCACGATTTCGAACGTGGCGTGTCCGTGAAAAGTCAGTCGGTTCATTGGTTATACCTCACCAGCCACGACACCGACCAGTCGGTCGATCTCGGCTCGGTTGCGTTTTTCCGTGAACGCGAGCAACAGTCCGTCTCCCGCCTCGAGACTCTGGAAGCGAGCCAGACTGACTCCCGCGAGTATCCCTGCCGCGACACCGCGCTTGAGGACCGCGTGCGAGTCCTCACCGGTCCGAATGGCGAACTCGCGCGCCACGGGCGCGTCGGGAAACAGCAGCTCGACACCTGCTTCCTGGAGCCGTCGTCGGGCGTAGTGCGCGTTCTGGATTGATGTTTCCGCGACCTGACGAAGCCCTGACTTCCCGACCAGGCTGAGATACACGGTGGCCGCCAGAGCATTCAGTCCCTGGTTCGTGCAGATGTTGCTGGTCGCCTTCTCTCGCCTGATCTGCTGCTCCCGCGTTTGCAGCGTGAGCACGTAGCCGCGATGCCCATCGACGTCTACGGTCCCGCCGACGATGCGCCCCGGCATCTTCCGGACGAGTGCCTTCGTCGCGGCGAACAGCCCGACCACCGGTCCACCGAAGCTCGGTCCGTTCCCGAATGGCTGTCCCTCGGCTACCACGATGTCGGCTCCGCAGGAGCCGGGCGAACGCAGCACGGAGAGCATCACGGGGTCCGCCGCTACGACCAGCAGGGCCCCGGCCTCATGGACGACCTCGGCGATGGGCTCGAGGTCTTCGATGCCGCCGAAGAAGTTCGGGTAGCCAACGAGCACGGCTGCGGTGTCGTCGTCGATCGACGCGGCCAGCGCGTCCATGTCCAACAATCCGTCGGTGCCGTAAGGCAGGAGGTCCAGAGTCGCCCCCAGGCCTTCCAGGTACGTGTTCGTGACCTTCCGGCTGTGCGGGTGCAACGATCGGGCCGCCAGTACGCGGCCGCGGCGTTTCACGGAGCGCGCCATGACCGCAGCCTCGGCCGTAGCGGTCGGACCGTCGTACATCGAGGCGTTGGCCACGTCCATGCCGGTGAGCTCGCAGATCATCGTCTGGAATTCGTAGATCACCTGAAGAGTGCCCTGGGCGACTTCCGGCTGGTAGGGCGTGTAGGCCGTGTAGAACTCGCTCCGTCGAATGATGTGGTCCACGGCCGCGGGCACGTGGTGATCGTACAGACCGCCACCCGCGAAACACACGAGGTCGGCGTTGCGGCCGGCGAGCTCCGTAACCCGCCGCACTGCCTCCCACTCGGAGAGTGCTTCGGGTACCGCCAGCTCCCTGTCGATCAGGAGTCCGGCCGGGATGTCTGCGTACAACTCCCCTATATCCGAAACGCCGACCCGGGCGAGCATCTCGCGCCGGTCGGCGTCGCTGTGCGGGACGAACGACATGTCTGGTTAGCCTGTCACGAGTCGATGTGATCCGCGTAGTCCGCGGGCGACATGAGCGAATCGAGTTCCGACGGATCCGCTGCCCTCATCCGGATCATCCAGCCACCCTCGTAGGGGTCCCCGTTCACGAGAGCGGGATCGGCCTCGAGGTTTGCGTTGACCTCAATGATCTCCCCGCTGATCGGAGAAAACAGGTCGGAGACGGCCTTCACCGCCTCGATAGTCCCGAACACGTCCATCCGGCTGAAACTGTCGCCAGCCTGTGGAAGCTCCACGAACACGACGTCTCCCAATTCGCCCTGGGCGGAGTCGGTGATGCCAATGATGAACTCATTGTCGGCATCGGTTTCGCGGACGTATTCGTGCTCTTCTGTGTAGCGAAGCGAATCTGGGATATCGGACATCCGGTCCTCCGGGAGTCGTCGATTCAGTGCGGTTGAACTTCCGCCGGGGCGAGGATCATACCGGCCCGCGGCGCGAGGCGTCAAGGAATTGTCGGCCTACTGTGTTCGGCGCTCCAGTCGCCGGCGTTTCCGTTCATCGCGGCGTCGGCGTCGAGCGTCCCGATCGGTTTCCCCGGGGTGTCGCATCTTCACTTCCACGCCCCCCATCACGGCCAGGCCGCGAATCCGGATTATCGGTGCCGAGGGATCGTCGGAGTCGACCGTCTGGTTGTATTAGTCGAATCCTCCCATGATGCCCAAGCCTT
The DNA here is from genome assembly GCA_029288095.1 of Gemmatimonadota bacterium. Taxonomy (GTDB): domain Bacteria; phylum Gemmatimonadota; class Gemmatimonadetes; order Palauibacterales; family Palauibacteraceae; genus JARFPW01. The sequence goes on along the minus strand of JARFPW010000269.1, from coordinate 359 downwards.
CAGTTTGTACGGTGACACCCGGCGGTACGATGACATACACACCGCCCATGATGGCCAGGATCTGGACTTCCGTGACGCCGGGTCCCAGCCGCGCTTCTCGGAAGTCGATTCCCGCTCCACCCATCAGGGCGATCGTCGTGAGCTTCCGCGGTGGTACCCAAGAGCCGGTTCTGTCCGAGCCGCTGAGTATGGCAACCTGGAATCCGTGTTCCCGGACTTCAGCCGGGCTGGCGACGAGGGGCGCTTTGGAAGCCTCCAACTCTGCGCCAGTCGCGCCCTTCGGAAGGACGGGAAGCCTCGACAGCAGCTTCTCCAGGTCCGCTGGTTCCTTGGCGGCCCACGCGACATCCACCATCGCC
>JARFPW010000113.1 GCA_029288095.1 Gemmatimonadota bacterium | reverse complement strand
CTCGTGCTCCGAGCGGCTCGACAGAAACTCGACGATGCGCGCCGCGTTGTCGCAGTGAGCTTTCATGCGGACGGGAAGAGTCTTCGTGGAGCGGAGCAGCAGGTAGCAGTCCATCGGAGACGGAACCGCTCCCGTGACCATCTGCTGCCGGGCGATGGCCTCTCCCAGCTCGGGGGACGCCGAAACCACGACCCCGCCGAGCAGATCGCTGTGCCCGCCGATGTACTTCGTCGTGCTGTGAACTACCAGGTCGGCGCCGAGCTCCAACGGCCTTTGCAGGTACGGCGTCGCGAACGTGTTGTCCACGGCCAGGAGCGCATCATGGCGGCGGGCGATCTCCGAGCACGCCGCGATGTCCGACAGGCGCATCAAGGGGTTGGTCGGCGTCTCCAGCATTACCAGGCGGGTCTCGGGCCTCATCGCGTCCGCCAATGCCTGCGGATCGGACGTGTTCACCGAATCGAAGACAATTCCGAAGCGCTCGAAGAACCTCAACAACCTCTCGGTTCCTCCGTAGACATTGTCTCCGCACACCAGGTGGTCTCCGGAAGACAGACAGGTCTTCAGGATCGCCTCAATGGAGGCAAGTCCGGACGCGAACGCCGACGCGGCGGACCCGCCTTCCAGGGCTGCGAGGTTGCTCTCGAGGGCCGTCCGGGTCGGGTTCAGGACGCGGGCGTACTCGTGTCCTCCCCGTGTCTGGGCGACACCGTCCTGGACATAGGTGGACGTCTGGAAGATCGGTGTCATGATCGCGCCGGACGTCGGGTCCGGCTCCTGTCCCGCGTGGACCGCCAGCGTGGCGAAGCGGTCAGACGGTCTGGTCTGCATGTACACCTCCGTAGCGGTTCGCTCGTCTCGTGCGCCGAAGCTTAGTCGACTCCGCCGGCCGGCGAAACGCAGCGTTGAGGGACGAGTGAGGCGAAACTCTACGTTTCGGCATGCAGACCATTCCAAGGATTCCGCGTGGCCCGGCGAGACGGGCGGAGCCGTCGACTCACCGAATCTACGTCCACGTCGGGTGGCCGACGCTCGGTCGTCTGCCCCTGATGCCGACCGACCTCCGGGGCGCCGTCGAGGCGCAGCTCATTACACTGAGCCGCCGGCTGGACGCTGAGCCGCTCGCCGTCCGGGCCACTGCCAACCGGGTCATGCTGGTGCTGCGGATCAAGCCGAGTCACACGGTGGCTACGCTCGTGGCTCGACTGAAATCGGGGTCGCAGGAGGCACTAACCGACGCGGGTCGGGGCGTCCACTGGGGATCGGGCTTCGCCGCCAGCACCGTCGGAGGTGAAGAGCTGCACCATCTGGTCCGGCTGATCAACCGTCTGGATTGATTCGAGTCGTACGGGTACTTTCGCGCCATGGACGCGCCCTTGATCATCTCGCCATCCGGAATTCGCGGTATCGTCGGTCTCACCGTCACTCCCGAACTCGCCGCCCGATACGGAGCGGCATTCGGCAGTTTCATACGAGAGCGGGGGCCCGTCGCGGATGGCGGATACGTGCTCGTCGGTCGTGATTCACGGACGTCCGGTGCATTTCTGGCCGAGGCTGCGGCGGCCGGCCTGTGCGCCGCCGGTGTGGACGCGAGGTTATCCGGCATCGGCCCGACGCCGACGCACCTGCTGGCCGTCAAGGACGACGAATCAGCGCTTGGCGGACTGATCGTCACCGCGTCCCACAATCCGGTCGAGTGGAACGGGCTCAAGCTGGCCGGCCCTGACGGCCTGTTCGTGACTCCGGTCCAGGGAGAGCGGATCACACAGTTGTTCGAAGCGGGCCCGAGCTACGCGGACTGGAGCAGTCCCGGGCGAGTCGCCGCTCACCCGGGAGTCGTCGAGCATCACATCGAGCGCTTACTGGCGCTCGACCTGGTAGCCACGGACGCGATTCGCGCCGCGAGGCCCCAGGTGGTCGTCGATTGCGTGCATGGCGCCGGGGCGTTGGTGATGCCGGAGTTACTGCGGAGGCTGGGAGCGGAGGTGGACGGGATAGGCCTCACGGCTGACGGCCGGTTTCCGCGCAACCCGGAACCGACCCCGGAGAACCTCGAAGAACTCTGTAGCCGGGTGCGGGAGACGGGGGCGGACGTCGGCTTCGCGGTAGATCCCGACTCGGATCGACTGGCGATCGTGGACGAGTCCGGTCAGGCCATCGGGGAGGATTGGACATTGGCCCTGGCCGCCGAGTACGTGCTCGAACATCGACGCGGGTCCGTGGTGACCAATCTATCCTCGAGCCAGGTCATCGAGGACGTGGCGCTTGACGCAGGCGTACCGTTTCACCGGAGCGCTGTCGGGGAGGCGCGGGTCGCCGCGATGATGGTCGAAACGGAAGCAGTGATCGGTGGCGAAGGGAACGGGGGCGTCATGCTGCCGGATCTGAATCTGACCCGCGATGCGCCGCTGGCAGGAGCGCTCGTTCTCAGTTTGTGCGCTTCGAGGGGAGCGCGAGTGGGTGAATTGCTGGCTGACCGCCGGCACTACCGCATGGTGAAGCGGAAGATTGCGCGTCCCGCCGTTGCCATGGAGAAGATTTTCGGAACTCTCCAGGCCTCGCTGGGGTCCGACGCGGTGAGTGATGTTACCGACGGGCTGCGTTTGAGTTGGCCGGATCGGTCGGAATGGCTGCATGTCCGGCCCTCGGGAACCGAACCCATACTCAGAGTCATCGTCGAGTCCATAGATCACGACCGGGCTGAGTCCCTCGCTACAGAGGCGGAGGATTGTGTGGCCCGGGCGGTCGGGAGCCCCTGAACCATGTGTGGTATCATAGGATACGTAGGCGGCCGCCAGGCACAGCCGCTGCTGCTCGAAGGTCTGCACCGGATGGAATATCGCGGCTACGACTCGGCGGGTATCGCCGTCCAGTCGGGCAACGCTCACGGTGTCCGGAAGATCGCCGGCAAGATCGCCGTCCTGGAGGATCTGCTCGATCGCGAACCGATTGAGGGCAGTGTGGGGATCGGTCACACTCGCTGGGCGACGCACGGTCCGCCGACGACGCTGAATGCCCACCCCCATTCCGAAGGCTCCAACCGCACCGTTCTCGTCCACAACGGGATCATCGAGAACTATGAAGTCCTCCGGATCAAGCTCCAGGAGATGGGGCACGTGTTCGAGACGGAGACGGATACCGAAGTCCTGACGCACCTGATCGACGAAGTGTTCGAGGGGAATCTCGAGCGAGCCGTCGCCGCCGCCCTCTCCCGTGTCCACGGGGCGTACGGCATTGCCGTCATGCACGTCGACGACCCCGGCAAGATCGTTGTCGCCCGTAATGGTTCGCCGCTGCTGCTCGGGATCGGAGAGGATGATAGTGAGGAGATGTTCGTCGCGTCGGACGTTGCCGCCGTTCTGGCTCATACGCGCAAGGTCGTCTACCTGGACGACGGCGAGCTCGCGGTACTGACGCGCTCAGGGCACGAGATCATCGCCGTGGCCGACTTCGGTGCCCCTGGAACTCTGCGGGTGATCGACAAGGAAGTCAGCCACATCGACTGGGACCTGGATCAGATCGAGCGCGGCGGTTTCGAGCACTTCATGCTGAAGGAAATCTTCGAGCAACCGGACACGGTGCGAGATGCCATGCGCGGTCGGCTGCTGGAGGAAGAGGGCACCGCGCACCTCGGCGGCTTGCGCGAGCTCGCCGACGTGCTGGATGACGTGAAGCGCATCGTCATCACGGCCTGCGGGACCAGCTGGCACGCTGCTCTTGTGGGGGAGTACCTGTTGGAAGAACTGGCCCGCATTCCGGTCGAAGTCGAGTACGCTTCGGAGTATCGCTACCGCCGGCCGATCGTGACGGCCGGTACCCTCGTCATCGCCATCTCCCAGTCGGGCGAGACGGCGGACACGCTGGCGGCGATGCGCGAGGCGCGACGTCGCGGAGCGCCGGTGATGGGGATTGTCAACGTCGTCGGCTCGTCGATCGCCCGCGAGACGGATGGTGGGGTCTATATACACTCCGGCCCCGAGATCGGTGTCGCCTCGACGAAGGCGTTCACGGGACAGTTGACGGTCCTCGCGATGTTCGCCCTCTACATGGCTCGGCGGCGCGGCCTGACCCTGATCGAAGGCCGGGAGATCGTCGCGGGCCTGCGGGCATTGCCGGAGCAGATCGAGCGGGCACTGGAACAGGACGAGCTGATCTCACGAGTGGCTCGCGAATACCATCAGACGTCCAATGCCCTGTACCTGGGCAGGGGGTACAATTTCCCCGTAGCTCTCGAGGGAGCCCTGAAGCTGAAGGAAATCAGCTACATCCACGCGGAAGGATATCCAGCGGCGGAAATGAAGCACGGACCGATCGCTCTGATCGACGAGAATATGCCGGTCGTGTTCATCGCCCCGACCGACAATGTCTATCACAAGGTCGTCGCCAATATCGAAGAGGTGAAGGCCCGCGGTGGTCGCGTCATCGCGATCGTATCCGACGGTGACGACCGACTCACCGAGCGGGTCGACCACGCGATTCCAGTTCCCCGAACTATCGATTGCCTGCAGCCGCTCGTGTCGGTGATACCGCTGCAGCTGTTGGCGTACCGCATAGCCGTTTTGCGTGGGTGCGACGTGGATCAGCCCCGCAATCTCGCAAAGAGCGTGACGGTCGAATGAGCGGTAGCCGCCCGATACTCATGGGCCTGGCGCTGCTGTTGTTCGCCGCCGCTCCCGGAATGGCCCAGCGGTCCATCGCGACGGAACGGGATACTCTGCGGTTCGAGCTTGCGGACCTCCGGGTCATGCTCGATACGGCGCGTGCGCTCTACAAGGACCTGGAAGAGGATCCGGCCGTCCTCTATTCGCTGGGTTTCGGTCCGCCGGCACCGGCCGACGCAGCCGACGCGGCATACCCGTGGAACGCGATTTCACCGACGAGCGATTCTACGGTGAACGTCATCATGCCCGGCAACCTTCGCGAGGCCGATCGGGCCTACTACAACTATGCCGTACTCCGCATGCGGATGGTGCGCGGCCAGGATCCCGACGCCGGCTGTGACGAGTTGGTGGAAGCTGAATACGCGGTTCTGTCGGGATACGTCGATGGCTGGATTCTCGCGCGGACTTTGTTCGGGGGTCCGGCCTTCGCACCGATGGACGAGCTTGCTTTCGCCAGGGCAGCGGGTCTGCTCCGACCCTTGCTTGCCTCCCGCAATGACAGGTCGATCGGGGTATGTGCGAGCGAATGGGCCACCGAGCACCCCGAACGAATCCGCGAGTATGA
>JARFPW010000177.1 GCA_029288095.1 Gemmatimonadota bacterium | reverse complement strand
AGGTCGCGCGGGTGATTGGCGGGCGAGGACGCGGCCGGCTCACTCATCCGTCCCCGCGAATCCGACCCGCCAGCGCGGTGGTGGAACAACCGGGTACGAGATCGATGAGCCGGACTTCCCCGCCCGCGGCCCGCACGGCATCCGCTCCCGCGATGTCCCGCCCTTCGTAATCAGCGCCCTTGACGAGCACGTCCGGAAGCAACGCTTCGAGCAGCTCGGCCGGCGTGTCTTCATCGAACACGGTCACGGCGTCGACGACTCTCAGTGCGGCCAGCAGACGGGCTCGATCGGCGGCGGGCTGGTACGGCCGCTCCGGGCCCTTGAGTCGCCGGGCCGAGGCGTCGGAGTTCACCGCCACGACGAGACGGTCTCCCAGGGCCCGCGCCCGCTCGAGCGACTGCAGGTGCCCAACGTGTAGAAGGTCGAAGATTCCGTTCGTGAACACGAGCCGATGCGTGCGCGGGCGGCCGAACCGCCTTAGCAGCTCGCCCCGCTCCAGCACGCGCTCGGCCGACTCTTCGTTCACGACGGGGTCTCTCCCCCGGCGATGATGGCCTCAGGCTGCGGAGGCGGCGGCTTTCGGGCGAACAGGATCTTCAGCAGCGGCGGCACGACAAACGTGGACAGGATGACCATGATGAGGATGGCGCTGTACACGGCGCCCGACAGGATGCCCGCCGTGAGCCCGATCGAGGCGAAGATCAGGCCGACCTCTCCACGGGGGACCATGCCGACCCCGACGAGCAGTTTGTCCGTATCGTCGCGTCGTACGCCGAGCCCGGAGACGAGCTTCCCGATGATCGCGATCACGGTGAGGATCAGGCCCACGATCAACACACCGAGGTTGAAGTCGGCGCTGCCCGGGATGAACAGGTGCACGTTCACCGGGGCGCCCACGGCCACGAAGAAGATCGGCGTGAACACGTCGGCGACCGGCTCGACCCGCTCGACCACCGCGTCGAACTGGTTCGTCGTCGACAGTACGAGACCCGCGGCGAACGCACCGATGATCATCGCCGAGCCCGCCAGGTCGGCGAGCGCCGCTATCCCCAGCGCGAAGCAGAACGCCGCCACGAGCAGCGACCCCCGGACGCGCATGCGGTCGACGAGGTTGAACAACGCCGGGGCAAACCGGTTTCCGACGATCACGGCAACGACAAGGAAACCGACCGCGAACAGGAACGTCTTCGACACGTAACCGAGCGTCACGGCGGCGCCCCCGGCGAGGCCGGACACCACGGCGAGGATAACGATGCCGAGCACGTCATCGATCACGGCCGCACCGATGATGATCCGGGCCTCGGGCGTGTGCATGCGATCGAGGTCCGACAGCACACGTGCGGTGATTCCCACCGAGGTGGCCGTGAGGGTCGCGCCGACGAAGATCGCCACGATTGCGAAGCTGATCCCCTCCGGGTGGACCCCGATCGACGGGTTCACGAAGTACCAGTAGAGGAATCCGAGTCCGAACGGCACGAAGACACCGATCATGGCGACGCTCATCGCGGTCGGCCCGACCCGGAACATCTCCTTCAGGTCGGTCTCGAGTCCGATCTCGAACAGCAGGATCGCGACGCCGACCTCCGCGAACACGTGCACGATCTCGTACAGCGGGCCGGCGGCCGGGATGACGCCGAGCACGCTGCTGCCGAGGATGACCCCCGCCACGAGCTCGCCGAGCACGGCGGGCTGACCCCGCCGCTCGGCCATCTCGCCGAACAGCTTGCCCACGATGAGTATCGTGATGAGCACGAAGAACACGCTGCGAATCGGGGCGTGTTCTTCCCCGCCTTCACCATGGTCCCCGGCAGCGCCCGCGTCCTGGGACTCCGCGTGCTCCTCCGCCTCTTCCTGGGACGCCGCCGTCGACACCGGCGCGGCTGAAGCTTCCGCAACGGACGCCGGCGCGGACGACCGCCCGTCCAGCGACGGGAACGAGCCGCCGAGCAGGAACCAGATGCCGACACCCAGGGCCATCCAGCGACCCAGCCGCCTCCGTCGTCGTAGGTTCACCATTGCGATTGTGCCCCGTCGATGATCTTCTGGATGAGGTTCTCGAGCGCCAGGTCCTGAGCCGCTTCTTCCGTCTCACTGTCCGGGGCGTACTCCCCGATCCCACTCACGCTTCCTCCGCTCCACACGATCTCATTTCGCGTCAGATCGACGATCTCGACGCGGGCGGTGATCGTTACCCGGCGCTGGAACACCTCGGCGCCGATGTTCTCCCGTCCCGCGAAATTCGACGCTTCATCCGAGTACCGAACCAGATCCGCCCGGATCTCGGCGTCCGCATTCTCTCTCGCAGCCAGTTGCACGCCCAGACGCCCGCGCACGGCATCGAGCAAGCCCTGGGTAAACGGATCCGTGAGGCTGAACTGAGTAGTCTGGTTCTCGATGGGCGGGACGTAGACGTCATCGATATGTGGCGGAAGGCCACCACCCGAAAACGAGTAGCAGGCGGCGAGCGCCGGCAGGAACAGGGCGACCCCCGGCTTAACCGGAATGCGGAAGCGCAAAGATGTCACTCGGATGGCGTTCCTCCAGAACACGAATTTCACGAATCGTCCAGCGCACCCGGCTGCGCTCTCCGAAGTCACGGTACTCCGCCGACTCGGGCCAGTCTCGCCTGTCTGCCGGCCAGGTCAGCTCGACCTTGTGCTGCAAACGGTTCCCCTGCCGCTGCTCGACTTTGACCAGGCGTCCCTCCTTCACGAAGAAGTACAGCTTCCCGCCCGGTTCGACCGCATAGACGAGGACGGTGTCCGAATCGGCGTCGTACGCCTCCATCTCCACACCGGCTTCCGGCCGAAACAAACCCGCCATGGCGAACAACATCGGGCCCGACGGCAGCTCGACGTCTTCGATTTCGCCGATACTCGACAGCCGATCGCCCGCCAGCGCGACGGCCATCGCCACCTCTCCCGACGTGAACAGGTCCAGCCGGAGGCTGTCCAACGGATTGAATCGCGCCGCCCCGTCACCCCGGACATCGCCACGCTGGTCGCCGTAGAACCAGTCGAACCGCAGGAAAGCAGGCCCGTCTGCCCCCGTACCCTCGGCCAGCTGCTCCCCCAATGCGTCGGGATTCGCGATCGGGGGACGCGTCTCGATCGGCACTCTACAGGCCGCAGCGAGAACGCATCCTAGGGCTAAAAAACGGAGTATTCGCGACGTATTCAACGTCGCGCCAAGCTACCGGAGCGGCCAAACAGCGGCAAGAAAATCACGCTCCGGGTGGGGGTGGGTTTGTGAGTTCGGCCAGGGCCGACCGGATATCCTCGGGAAGCCGTCGAGGGCGGCCGTCGCGTCCCATGCAGTACAGAACGCTGGTCGCCTCCGCTACCGTCGCCCCGCAGTCGTGCCTGACGAGCCGATACTTGAACGTCACCCGCCGGCTACGCACCTCCGAAACACTCGTATGGACGTCCACGACTTCCTCGTACTCGAGTCCGCTCAGGTAGTCGACTTCCAGACGGACTACCGGCAGCATGATGCCCTGCTTTTCCATCTGGGCGTACGATAGCCCGTTCTGGCGCATCATCTCCGTTCGCCCGAGTTCGAACCACGCGACGTAGGCCATGTGATGCGCCCGCCCCATCTGATCGGTCTCGGCGTACCGCACGCGGATCTCGGTCACACTGCCGGGAATCATCTGACCTCCCTATACTGCTGCCCATGAGTGAGTCCGCCAGCCTCATCGTATCCGACGCGCACCTCGGCGCCGCTCCAGCGGCCAGCGAGCAGGCGTTCCACGATTTTCTCGCGTTCGCCGGCGACGCGACCCGCGACCTCGTCATCAACGGTGACCTGTTCGACTTCTGGTTCGAATACCGGACGGTGGTCATGAGCCGGCATTTCCGCACGCTGCGCATGCTGGCGGACCTGGTCGACTCCGGCGTCCGCATCCGGTTCGTCGGTGGCAATCACGATTCGTGGGGTGGTGCCTTTCTCCGCGACGAAATCGGAATCGAACTGATCGACGGTCCGGTGACTACCGAGATCGGAGGTCGCGCCTGCTTTCTCGCTCACGGCGACGGGCTCGGGGATGGAGACCTCGGATACCGTGCCCTCAAGCGGGTCATCCGCAGTCGGCCGGCCCGGATTGCTTTCCGGCACGTTCACCCGGACTGGGGCGACGCCATCGCCGGCAGGGTGAGTCGGACGGAGACGCGGCATGGAGCGGACAGCCCGGGAAACTCTCGAACGGTCGCCCTCGAGGCCCATGCGCGCCGGATTCTCGCGGCGGACACCTCGATTCAACTGGTCGCGTTCGGCCATTCCCACGTCCCCGCGCTGATCGAGGTGGAGCCGGGACGCCACTATCTGAATACAGGAGACTGGATTCAGAGCTGTACGTGGGCCTCTGTCACCCCGGAAGAAGTTCAGCTCCACCGCTGGCAGGAACACGGCTGAGGGCGTCAGAACCCGCGAACCGGGATCGACACCTGGTACGCCACGCCGACCGACCCGTCGGGCGGCGGCACCACCTCCCCCTCGAACCCCCACATGTGGGCTGATACCCAGGCGTCGACGGCGCTGGCAAGCGACCAGAACCCGGCCAGGACGATCCAATCCTCGCGTTGCTCACGGCGGGAATCGGCCAGGCCGGTGTCTCCGTTGTCGTCAGCCCGGTTGATGCGCTGTTGCGTTCGGATCACCATGTACAGCGTCGCGGCCTGCGCGGTGACGTAGAACACCCCTCGTCCGGGCCGGTCCGCCGCGAACTGCCCCCAGCCAGGCAGGATCAGGGACCGCCAGAAGGCGCCCATTGGGGAGGGACCGGAACGCGTGGTGTCGGGGGCCTCCTCGGGGGCGGCGAGAATCACCGGGGAGCGAAGGGAATCTTCGACCGCTTCTTCAACCGCTGGAGCGGCTACCGTGTCGGCGGGTGGGTCATCCGTCACCTGCGCCGCGGCGGGCGGGGCGGCCACCAGGGCCACGCAGAAACACGCGACCAGGACCCACAACGGGAGCGTGTGGGAATCGAACCCACCCGGGACGTTTCTCACACCCCGAAACGGTTTTGAAGACCGTCGACGACACCAGCCGCCATCCGCCCCCCTGTCAAAGAGGTACCGGCGGTTCACGCGATCCTTGCGATCACGTCAACTTCTACCCGAGCGCCCTTGGGCAACCCGGCGGCCGCTACCGTCGATCGGGCGGGATACGGTGCCGCGAAGTGCTCTCCATAGATCGCGTTCACCGCCCCGAACTCCTCCATGTCCGCCAGATACACCGTCGTCTTCACAACGTCCCGGAAGCCGAGGTTGGCCTCCGCCAGAACGGCGGCCAGATTCGCGAACACCTGGTGCGCCTGGGACTCGACGTCGGGACCAACCAGTTCTCCGGTTCCGGGGACGAGGCCGATCTGTCCGGCCGAGAACAGCATGCCCGCCGCAGTGATCGCCTGTGAGTAGGGGCCGATCGCCGCCGGCGCCGCATCCGTATGAATCGCTCGTATTCTGGACATGATCTTCCTCTTCGACCGCGCTAAAACAGACCCTCGATGGTTCCGTCCTCGTGCACCTTCATCGCCTCCGCCGCCGGCTTCGCGGGCAGACCGGGCATGACCATCACGTCGCCCGTGAGCGCCACGATGAACCCGGCCCCCGCAGACACGCGGAGCTCACGCACCGTGATCTCGAAGTCCGAAGCCCGACCCGTGCGCTTGGGATCGTCACTCAGCGAGTACTGTGTCTTCGCGACGCACACCGGGAGCTCTCCCATGCCGTTGTCGACCAGCCGCTGCGCCATCTTTTTGGCCGCCGGCGCGAACACGACGCCGTTTCCGCCATACACTTTGCGGACGATCGTATCCAGCTTCTCCTCGATCGTCGTGTCGAGCTCGTACAGTGGCTTGAAGTCCGCCTCGCCGCTGTCCAGCGCCTCCAGCACGGCCTCCGCCAGGGCGATTCCACCCTCGCCGCCTCGCGCCCAGATGTCGCACGGAGCCACCCGCACACCCATCTCCTCGCACAGCGCGACCACGGCCCCGATCTCCTCGTCCGTATCCGAGGAGAACTGGTTCACCGCGACGACGACGGGAACGCCGAACTGACTCACGTTCTCGATGTGTGCGCGCAGGTTGTCGAGGCCGGCGCCCAGCCCCGCCGGCCCGGAGTCGCCCGTGCCGGCGGTCGCCTCGTGATGCTTCATGGCTCGAATCGTGGCCACGACGACTGCGGCTTCCGGCCGCAGCTCGCCCATCCGGCATTTGATCTCGAAGAACTTCTCGGCTCCGAGGTCCGAACCGAAGCCCGCCTCGGTGACCACGATGTCGCCCAGCGCCATCCCGGCGCGGGTCGCGATCAGCGAGTTGCACCCGTGCGCGATGTTCGCGAACGGTCCGCCGTGAACGAGAGCCGGACCGCCCTCTATCGTCTGCACCAGGTTCGGCGCCAGGGCGTCCTTCATCAGCAGGGCCAGGGCCCCCGAAACGTTGAGTTCGGCGGCGCGCACCATGGAGCCATCCGGACGCATGCCGAGGACGATACGCCCGACACGTTCCTCGAAGTCAGACAGGTCCCGGGCAAGGCAGAAGATCGCCATGATTTCCGAAGCAGCTGTGATCGACCAGCCTTCCTCCCGGGGAACGCCTCCCAGCGGTCCACCGAGTCCGATCACGGACGAGCGGAGCGCCCGGTCGTTCATATCGACGGCACGCTTCCAGTTGATGCGCCTCAGGTCCACACCGAGGGAGTTACCGCGCTGCAGGTTGTTGTCGAGACACGCCGACAGCAGTGAATGCGCCGAGGTGATCGCATGGAAGTCGCCGGTGAAATGCAGGTTGATCTCGTCCATCGGGAGCACCTGCGAGTAGCCACCGCCGGCTGCGCCGCCCTTGATCCCGAAGACCGGCCCCAACGAGGGTTCGCGCAGACACAACATCGTCTTGTGCTCCAGCTTGCGCAGCGCCTGGGCCAGACCCACGCCGACGGTCGACTTCCCCTCGCCGGCCGGGGTCGGAGACATGCCCGTGACGAGTACGACCTTTCCGTCGCGGGGGCGGCCTTCCAGCGCTTCCGTCCGCACCTTGGCAACGTAATGACCGTACGGGCGAAGCTCGTTCTCGGTGAGCCCAACCTCGGCAGCGACATCCCGGATGGGGCGCAATTGTGCGCTTTGGGCAATCTCGATATCGGTAGACATGCTTCCTCTGTCGGTTCTGGTCTAACTGTGTTCTTCGATTTCCGTGAGCAGTTCGTCACGGGTCACGGGTACGGCTCCAAGCCGGCTAACCTCGATGCCTGCCGCGATCGTCGCCAGTCGGGCGCCTTCGGGCAGGCTCCCGTCACCCAGGAGGGCCGCCGCCATCACGGCCAGTACGGTATCGCCCGCACCCGTGACGTCGTACACCTCGCGGGCGACCGCGGGTACGCGAACGACCCCCTCCACGTCCTCGCCCAGCATCAGCATCCCGTCCTCTCCGAGCGTGAGCAGAAGGTTGGCCACGCCGAGCCGGGTCATGATCGGGGTGAGATCCGTCGTTTCGATAGCGGTGGGCTCGACGCCCATCGCCGCCGCGAGCTCGCGGAGGTTGGGCTTGAATACGTGCGCGCCTCGAAACTCGAAGAAATGTCGGAGCTTCGGATCGACGATCGTCGGAATCCCGTGTCGGGCCGCCGCATCCAGCAGACGCCGCGCGACGCCCTCACCGAGCACGCCCTTGTCGTAGTCCTGCAGAACCAGTACGCCAGCTGACTCCAGCGCGGCTTCTGCGCGTTCGATCACAGACTCGACGGTCTGCGCGTCCAGCACGGATCCCGATTCCCGATCGACCCTGAGCATCTGCTGATGCCGGGCCAGCACACGCGTCTTCTCGGTGGTCGGCCGGTCCGGCGTGACGACGAGGTCGTCCTCCGGTATCCCGGCCTGGCCGAGCACGGCCCGCAGCGCATGCCCGCTCCCATCGTCGCCGGTCGTCGCGATCAGCCGGCAGGACACACCCAGGGCTCGAATACCCGCCGCCACGTTGGCCGCTCCCCCGAGGGCGAGTCGCTCCTCCGTGACGCGCACGACAGGTACGGGGGCTTCGGGGGAAATGCGATCGACGAGGCCCGACACGTAACGATCGAGCATCGCGTCGCCGACGACGACCGCATAACCGTCGCCGGCCCGATCGAGGAGATCGCGCGCTGTATCGAGATCGGGATAGGAGAGCTTGCCGGGCACGTTCGCCTTGCGGTGGATCTGGATCGCCGGTAACCTGAGATTTCCGGTCTTCGAGCGCTGTAACGCGTTGCCGGAAAACGCACTCGGAGATCGAAGCCCTCTTGCTGCGGGCAACCTAGCGCTGGAACGGAACGGAGTCAAAGCGGCCCGAACGGACCTGCTTGCATGAAGATTTTCGACGGCCTGTTCTCACTGGCCCGATACCAGGCGGACCGCATCCGCCTGCTCGCTTGGCACACACAGACTTACGTCGGTCTCGGGGGTCGGGCGCTCCGCGGCATGGTGACGCGTCCGTTCTATGGACGGGACATGATCGTCCAACTCGACGCGATCGGCGTCGGTTCCCTCGGCATCGTCTTCCTCACCGGCCTGTTTACGGGAATGGTGCTGGCACTGCAATCGGCCGTCGAGATGGAACGATTCGGCGCGACGATCTACATCGGCCGTCTGGTGGGTGCGAGTACGGTGCGGGAGCTGGGCCCCGTGCTCACGGCGCTCATGGTGAGCGGGCGGGCCGGCTCCGGTATCGCGGCGGAGTTGGGGGCGATGCGTGTTACGGAGCAGATCGACGCCCTGCAGACGATGGGCGTGGACCCCGTGCGAAAGCTCGTGGTGCCCCGGTTCGTCGCCTGCCTGATCGCGCTTCCGCTGTTGACGATCATCACCGACATCGTGGCGATTCTGGGCGGCTTGCTGATTTCCGTGGTCAAGCTGGATCTGACCTTCGACCTCTACATGCGTTCGGTCTATCAGACGCTCGCCCAGACCGGCTTCGTGTTTCGCTACATACCCATCGACTTCGTGATGGGCATGGTCAAGCCGTTCTTCTTCGGAGCGATCATCGCGCTTACCGCCTGTCACTTCGGAATGCGCACCCAGGGCGGCACCGAGGGCGTGGGTCGCGCCGCGACCGGATCGGTAGTCGCGGCGTCGATCCTGATCCTTGCCACCGACTACTTCCTGACCCAGATCCTGATTGCGCTGCTCATCGAATGACCCCGGTAATCGAATTGTGCGGTGTGCGGCTTACGTTTGGAGACCGGGTCGTCCTCAACGGCATCGACCTGGCGGTCGCCGAGCGGGAGACGGTGTGCGTCCTGGGCGGCAGTGGCGCCGGCAAGTCCACGATCCTCAGGCTGATCCTGGGACTGATCCAGCCGGACGAGGGCGAGATCCTCGTGCGGGGCCGAGACATGTCGAGTTCCTCTTTTACCGAGATCCTCGAGATGCGCCGTGACATGGGCATGGTCTTCCAGGGCGCAGCCCTGTTCGATTCGCTGACGGTGTTCGACAACGTGGGATTCTACCTGTTCGAGCATAGCGCCCTGAGCGAAGCGGAGATCGCGGATCACGTCACGACTGCACTTGAGGTCGTAGATCTCAATCCCAATGATGTATTAGACTTGCTACCATCCGAACTCAGCGGCGGCATGCGGAAGCGGGTCGGGATCGCTCGCGCGCTCATCCACGAACCGCGCCTCCTGTTGTACGACGAACCGACCAGCGGCCTGGATCCG
>JARFPW010000234.1 GCA_029288095.1 Gemmatimonadota bacterium | reverse complement strand
CCTCCACGAAGCGCTGCGCACCGGCCTCCGCCTGGTAATCATCGGTACGTGAGTCGTGCTGCACACCAACCTGGGCCGGGCCCCTTTGTCCGTACCGGCCCTCGAAGCGATCGCCCGGCTTGCCGCCGGGTACTCGAATCTCGAGTACGACGACGCCCGGGGCGCCCGGGGCGACCGGTACGACCACTGCCGCGACCGGTTGAGAAAGCTGACCGGATCAGCGGACGCGATCGTCGTGAACAACAATGCGGCCGCCGTGGTCCTGACCGTCAATGAACTTGCCCGCGGACGCGATGTGCTGGTGTCACGCGGCGAGCTGATCGAGATCGGCGGATCGTTTCGCATTCCCGAGATGATCGAGCGAGCGGGTGCCCGGCTCGTTGAGGTCGGTACAACGAATCGGACGCGACTCGATGATTACAGGAAGGCCGCCGGGCCCGAGACCGGACTGATACTGAAGGTCCACCCGGCGAACTATCGCATCGAGGGGTTCTCCGAGACCGTCGAATTGGATGCGCTGGTCGGCCTGGGCACCGAAGTCGGAGTGCCGGTCGCCTGGGACCTCGGATCAGCGGCGCCGGTATCCGTTCTGCCGGCTGCCATGCAGGGACCGTTGCCCGCCGGAACAGGCGCCGATCTCGTGATGTGGAGTGGCGACAAGCTGCTTGGAGGGCCCCAGGCCGGGATCATACACGGGACCCAGGAGGCGGTGGCGCGCCTTCGCGCGAACCCGCTGCTCAGAACCTACCGGGTCGACAAGCTTGCGCTCGCGGCCCTGGAGTCTACGCTCCAGGCATGGTTCGACCCGGACACCGCGCGTGTGGAGATACCGATCGTGCGCATGTTGGTAGCGCCCGAGGCTGAGATGCGGGCGCGAGCCACTGCGGCCCTGGACCATCTTTCCGAGCCCGCCAGGTCGGCCGTGTCCGTCGAAGGCATGGAGTCACTCGTCGGAGCGGGATCTGCCCCGGGCGAGACGATTCCCTCCGCGGGCTGGGTCGTCCGGGGAGCGGCTTCAGCGCTTGACGATGCCTGCAGGGCCAGCAGCCCGGCGCTCGTCGGCCGGGTGAGTGACGGTGAATTCCGGGTCGACTTCCGGTGCGTGCTCGAGACCGAAGTCGCTGACGTCGCCCGTATAGTGGCGGACGCCCTCTCGCGGCCGTGACGAAGCACGCTGCTTTCCTCGACCGCGACGGGACGCTCGTCCGCGACCCCGGCTACCTGGCCCGGGCCTCTGATGTCGCGCTGCTTCCTGGAGCTGGAGAGGCGATACGGCGGCTGAACGAAAGCGGAGTCCGGGTAATCGTGGTTACCAACCAGTCAGGTATCGGTCGCGGCTATTATTCGGAGGCCGACTTCAAGTCTGTTCAGGCAGAAATAGACCGACAGCTGAAAACAGAAGGGGCGCGCATCGACGCAACGTACTTCTGTCCGCACGATCCTACATTGCACAAGTGCGAATGCCGGAAGCCGGGCCTCGAGTTGTATCGGCGGGCCGAGCATGAGCAGGGCGTCCAGACAGCTGGTTCCTGGTTCGTCGGCGACAGAGCGCACGATGTCTCGCCGGCAGAAGCCCTGGGGGGTCATGGGTTGCTGGTCGCCGGTCCGGACGGCACGTTCGATGAGCCGGTGCCCGCCGGCTCCGAGCGCGTCGAGGACCTGGCCAGTGCCGTCGATCGGATCCTCGGATCTGTGACGCCGCGGGGACGGCCGTTTCAGGTGGCGGTGTTGGTCTCGGGCTCCGGGTCGAATCTGCAGGCCCTGATTGATCGGTTTTCGGATCCCGCTGTTTTGCCACGCGTCGAAATTTGTCTGGTGATCAGTAGTCGACCGGACAACCGGGCTCTGGAACGCGCTAAAGCGGCCGGAATTCCGACTGCGGTGGTGCCCGACGATGAGGGCTCAGAGGAGTGGATGACAGAGAGGCTGGAGGCGTGTGGCGCGCAGCTGGTGGTGCTGGCGGGTTACATGCGTCTCATCCCGCGCGGCCTGGTCGCAGCCTGGAGTGGCCGGATGTTGAACGTGCACCCAGCCCTGCTCCCCGCGTTCGGCGGCAAGGGGATGTACGGACAGCGAGTTCATGAGGCCGTGCTGGAGTCGGGCACGCAGGTCACAGGTGTCACCGTTCATCTGGTGGACGAGGAATACGATCAGGGACCCGTGGTAGCACAGTGGTCGGTGCCGGTTGTTGAAGGTGATGATGCAGACGCACTGGCCGCTCGTGTGCTGAAAGTTGAGCACCGCCTCCTGCCCTCGGTCGTTGCGGCTGTGGCCGAAGGTACATGCCTCCTGGGACCGGACGGCGCCCGTTGGATCGAACCGCTCGCATCCGGTGAGGACCGGCTCCGAGAGATTACGTAAGGAGATTCACATATGCCGTACGCTCTGCTGAGCGTATCAGATAAGACGGGAATCCAGTCGTTTGCCGAGCGGTTGGTAGAACGCGGCTACGACATTCTCTCGACCGGCGGCACCGGAGCCGCTCTCCGCGAATCCGGCATCGCGGTGACGTCCGTATCCGAGTTCACCGGGTTTCCAGAGATCCTGAGTGGTCGGGTCAAAACACTGCATCCGGCCATTCACGCGGGACTCCTGGCACGACTTACCATCGAGGACGACGTAGCCGATCTGGACCAGCACGGCCTGTCGCCTATCGGCCTCGTGGCGGTGAACCTGTACCCGTTTCGGGAGACCGTGGCCCGTGGGGACACCATGTTCGCGGACGCGCTCGAGCAGATCGACATCGGAGGTCCGACGATGTTGCGCGCGGCCGCCAAGAACCACGGCTTCGTGTGGCCGGTCTGCCAACCGTCACAGTACGATCGGGTAATCGAAGCCATGGACGCGGGCGGTGAACAGGAAGATCTGCGGCGCTCCCTGGCGGCCGCCGTGTTCGAGCACACGGCAACGTATGATGCGGCTGTCGCTGGCTACATGACGGCGACTCCGGCCGTGCCGGAAGCGCTGCCGCCGGAGCTGCTGCTGTCCATGATCCAGGTGCAACCGCTGCGCTATGGGGAGAACCCGGACCAGGACGCAATCTTCTATCGGAGCGGGGCCCATTCTCCGTTTGGTATCCCGGCCCTGGAGCAGCTCCACGGCAAGGAGCTGTCCTATAACAACCTGCTCGACGTCGATGGTGCGCTGCAGGCGATCAGCCCGTTTCTCTCGGAAGCCGATGCTGCCTGCGCAATTCTCAAGCACACTACACCGTGCGGTATAGCGGTCGGTCGCTCAGTAGCCGAAGCGTATCGGAAGGCTCTGGCCTGCGATCCGGTATCGGCTTTCGGCTCTACCGTCGTGTTTTCGCAACCCGTTACCGAGACCGTAGCCGAGGATCTCGCCGGATTGTTCGTAGAGTGCGTCGTAGCGCCCGGGTACGCCAACGCCGCCCTGGGGCTCCTCACCGCGAAGAAGAACGTGAGGATTCTGGTCCCGAAGGAAGGTGAACGACTCGCAGGCTCGGCGGGGAATGTCTTGCGAGGCCTCGACGTGCGGGGTGTCGCCGGCGGTCTGCTGGTGCAGACACCACCCCTGCCGGCGGCGCCGGCGGACACACGAGCAGGCGCGACCGCCATCACATCACGCTCGCCGACGGACGAAGAATGGGACGATCTGTCGTTTGCCTGGGCTGCCGTCCAGTCGGTGAAATCAAACGCCATCCTCCTGGCGCGTGACGGGGGATCGTTGGGCATCGGAGCGGGCCAGATGAGCCGGGTGGATTCTGTCCAGCTTGCTATTACTAAGGCGGCGGCGCAGGGGCTGTCGCTCGATGGATGCGTCCTTGCCTCTGATGCATTCTTTCCCTTCCGCGACGGAGTCGACGTCGCGGCGGAAGCGGGAATCACAGCGATCATTCAGCCCGGTGGTTCCAAGCGGGACTCCGAAGTCATCGAGGCGGCCGACGAACATGGTATCGCCATGGTCACCACAGGCCGACGGACATTCCGTCACTGACGCCGACTTCTCTTGACGCGGCAGAGGGGCGCGCCTACCGTGCGCGCCGGATTCCGAAAGCTGAAGCGAAGTCAAACCAGGAAGTTGAGCAGGACGGTACCTGATATAGTGAACCTGTCGATTCGCAGGCGAGGTCGGCCGCCCTGGCGTGGCCTGGCCGCCCTGGCTCTTGTCGTGCTGATTGCCGCTGGCTGCGGTGGCCCACAGGCGCAGTCGGCAATGCGTCCGGCATCGCAAATCGCCGAGCAGCTTCAGGATCTGTTCGAAGGCTGTCTCTTATACA
>JARFPW010000096.1 GCA_029288095.1 Gemmatimonadota bacterium | reverse complement strand
AAGTGCCGACTCGACGGCTGAGTTGCTGCCCCCGATGATCAGGACCTCCTGATCATAGTAGCGGTGGGCCTCTCTGAAGTAGTGATCCACTTTCGTCAACTGCTCGCCTTCGACGGCAAGCAGATTGGGAGAATCGAAGGTACCGGCCGCGACGACGACGAACTCAGCGCCATAGGTCCGCTCGTCCCCCGATGCGGATCTGGTTTCCACTTCGAAGAAGCCGCTGTCATTCGAGCGGGTGACCCGCTGAGCCTCCACGTATTGTCGGACGTCAAGGTCGAAGTGGCGTGCCACACGGCGGTAGTACTTGAGAGCCTCCTCCCGCGACGGCTTGTCGCCCGACGTTACGAACGGAAGTCCTCCGAGCTCGAGAAGTTCGGGCGTGCTGAACCACGTCATCCCGATGGGGAACCGTTCTAGTGAGCGTACGATGCATCCGCGGTCCAGCAGGATACAGGGCACGCCGTGGGCGCGAGCCGCGACGCCCACTGCCAGTCCGCACGGACCGGCCCCGATGACCAGCAGTGTGGTCTGGACGGGCTGGGTCATGGGCCCGCGGGTCGCAGTACGAGAACACGCGCGGCCGCTTCAGCCTCGGCTTCGTCCAGCGGAAGGGCTACCAGGCGGCCTGACTTCCATAACGGGAGCATGTCGTCGTAATGAGGGCTGAACGGATTTCCGCTCTGGCCGGTGGGAATCGCGACGAAGCCGCGCGGACCATCTGGTGTAAGCTCCGCCACCATGCGTTCGGACGGCCCGTATTCACTGGACCACGGTGGCATCGGACCCTCGGGATCAAGGGCGTGCCACGTCTGGTACGCATCGGGACGCAACGTGTTGGGCCCGCCCTCCGAGGGGTACGGGCCCACGTTGAAGCCGAACAGCCGATCGAGGAGAGAACTCAGCCCGAGAGGATGCACATGGCGTTCCGCGTGAAGTTCGCCCCAGGTTCGGCCGGCGGTCCGGTCGAGTGCCGTTCGGAGGGCGTCTTCCTCGAGCCGGGCCAGCGACTCCCGTTCCGGAGTGCGGACATCGTCCACCCACGGATTTCCGTCTCCTTCCACCAGCACGCGAAGCATCGCCGTGATCGGAAAGAACGACCGCGACGGAGCGGCCTGCCATTCGTCGGCGGCGACTCTGGCGCGGAGGCCGTAGAACCAGGTGTAGAACACGGGAGCCGCCCTTGATCCCAGCACCACCTGGCGGTTCCAGTCACCCAGCAGCTCCGCCGTTCCCTCATCGCCGATGCGGCGGGCGGCAGCGATCGCACGGTCGATGCCCCGATCGGCCAACAGGCTGCGCACGTCGTGCTGAAGCTCGCTCGTGGACTCGATGGTCCAATCGCGACGAACGGCGAGTGCCTGCGTGAGGCGCAGCGCCCGAAACGGGACCGGATAGTCCGCGCCAATCGCTCCGTCGAGGCCCCTCATCTGCAGGTTATTCGCTGTCGCGACGAAGTCCCGCGTCGGTGCGGTCGTCCAGGGATGAGCGTCGGGCGGCCAGAACCCGGACCAGCCGTCCGGGGCGACCTCCGCGGCTACCGGCAGCGCTCCATCCCAGTGCCGGACGGGAACTGATCCACCGAGGCGATAGCCGATGCGGCCGTCAGTCGATGCGACCACGAGGTTGAGGTGAGGCTGCGTGAAAGTGCCCACTGCCGCGTGGAATTCCTCCAGTGACCCGGCGCGATTCAGCGCGAACACGCCGTCCAGTCCGACGCCCGTCCGGGCGGGCAGAAACATCGCCGACAGGGCGTCCGGAACGTCATCCAGCACGTCGCTCAACAGGGGACCCCGGCGCGTGGCTCGCACGGTATGCGGGACCGGCTGCTCGCCACGGACGTGGATGGAGTCGACCCGGACGTCGAGAGCCACCCAATCGGCGCCATCCTGGTACAGCGTCTCGTCACTGCTGAGTTGTTCGACGAAGAAGTCCATATCGTCGACCATGCCGTTGGTCGCACCCCATGCGATCTGCCGGTTGAATCCCACGACGACACCAGGTATCCCCGGCAGCGTAAAGCCAGCCACGTGCAGGTCATCCGCCGAGCCGTGCACGCTCGCGATGTACCAGATGGACGGTGCGCGAAGCGCGAGGTGCATGTCGTTCGCGACGATCGGGTTGCCTGACGAGGTGCGCGAGGAACCCACGACCCACGCGTTTGACGCCGATCGGATCGAGGCGGATGCCAGCACGTCGAATGGATCCCAGAAATCCCCGGTCTCGGCGGTCCCGCGGGCCCGGGAAACGCGGGTAGCACCGGGCGTCCTGGGAGCGGCCGGTGCTCCAACGGCCATCGTCTCGAATCCGCTGGCGACGCCTGGCGGAGGGTCGGAGAGACCGTCGAGGGTCGCGGGTCCCCAGTCCGGATATCGGGGATGCAGGTATCCGGCCCGTCCGGGATCCAGATTCAAACGGTGCCAGTGCCGCGCCAGATCGCGGCGCCAGTGGCTCAGGTCGAGGTTCATGACAAGCCCGATCATCAGGCTCGACTCGGGCGTCCATGCCTCGGGCCGGAATCGAAGGATTCTGAATTCCGGTGGCAGGGACCCACTCGCTGCGAGGCGGGCGTTTACTCCCTCGGCGTACGAGGCGAGAGCAGCTCGTTCACCCGGCGCCAGATCGGATGCGGCCTGCCGGGCGATCTGGGGCAGGCCGAGCGTGCGAATAAACCGGTCTGCCTGCAGTGCCCGGGAACCGAAGAGTTCGGCCAGCCGGCCGGAAGCGATCCTCCGGAAGTACTCCATCTGCCAGAGTCGATCGGAAGCGTGCAGGTAGCCCAGCGCCCGCCAGGCGTCCAACTCGCCAGCCGCATGGATAGTCGGAATCCCGAGGCTGTCGAACTCGACGCGCACTGAATCGGTGAGACCGTCAAGCGGCGCGGGCGAGCTGGGGTATGCTCCGCTTCCAGCCAACCGGAACCAGGCGAGCGTCAAGACCGCACCAGCCAGCCACAGGCCCCCGAGCAAGAGGAAGAAGGCTCGGCGGCGTCCACGAGTGTGCTTCACCGGGATTCGAACTCGGGTCCGCCGTCCCCTGACGCAAGGAAGGAGAACAACGAGGCGTAGACGTGACCGGAGCCGCGGACGAGACGCCGTTCGTCGAGACGATCCAGGCAGCGAGCGCACGCTGCGGGATCACCGTCCATGATGGCTGCCAGGTCGACGGCTCCGGCCTGTCCAGCGCGGCTCAACGCCTCCCAGACACTGCGGGCCTCCGCTTCGACCTGACCCAGCAAGACAGGCCGCAGTTCGGCCGTGCGAGCGGCGACGGCCAGCCCCCGACGTTCGAGAGCGCTGGAAACCGGGTCCATGTGCGCTTCTTCCATGCCGTCCAGCACGAAGTAGTGCCGGGCCCCCTGCGCGGGTCGGGAGAGGGTGTCGAACACGAGCCGGGCGACGACTTCGTCGGCGCAACTGAAGTCAATTACGGCGACTTCATGAAAATCGATCACGGTAAGCGACGGACCCGAGCGCTCGCCTACGAGGCGCTCGATCGACAGCCGAACGGCGCGGCCGGTGTGACGCGTCACCAGGTACTGCTGGTAGAGGCTGGCCACCGCGACGTCCGGCGACAGAGGACCAGGCTGGCCGGTCATCGGCCCTCCGACTCGTCCCGGGCCGGCATCACGATCAGAATCTGGGCCCCAGGAAACCAGGGAAGGTCGCGCTGCATGGCCGGCAGGTCATCCCAGTCCGGCACCATCGCGATCTGGGCGTTCCCGCTTCTGATCGCCAGCTCTCCCTTCCATCGATCGACCTGACGTCGGATGGCCTGCAGTCCCTGGCCGCGACCCGGATCGCGGAACCGGGATTCGCCATACAGCAGGGCTGCTTCGAGAGCCGTCGCCGAGGACCACGACTCGCCGTAGCGACGGGCGTGCTCCGCCGCGAGGGACCCCTGAAATCCAACACCTACGTCCATGACCGCCAGCATCAGGACTTCCCGGCCCAGCCGCTCGCGATAGTGATAGGTCTGCGCACACACCCACCCGTCAGCATCGCTGTGCTCGATAATGTTCTGGCACACCTCGGACAGCATGACGCTGAACTGGATGACGGCTGGCTTCGGATAGTGCAGCCTTTTCTCGAGGATCGACGCCGCCCGCTCACGGACGCGCTCCACGACGGAATGCACGTCGCGATGTGAGCGAATCGACGTGATCTCCAACAGGGCATCGTGCGGACCGAAGATCCGCGGAGGTACCGACGGCACATCGAAGATCCCACTCGCAGCCTGCCAGAATCCCATGAAATCCCAGTAGGAGCGGACATCCTTACTTTCGGGAGCCTCGATGGACGGAGCATTGCCGGTCCGGTCGAGGATCACCCGACCCACCGCGAGCAGTCCGATCAAGCCGTAGGGAGACACCCAACGTACGTGCTTCGCGTTGAGCAGAATTCGGTCCGACCCTTCCTCGAACGCTTCGTCCAGCAGGACCAGTAACTCCTCGAAACCGCGGTGGTCCATCTCTTCCGGAACGGTCACGACGCGGCTCATGGTGCTGCCTGCTCGACGGGACCAAGCGCCCGGAGACTCTCACCCAGACCGGCTGTCCCCCGCCGGCCCGCGGTCGCGGCGCCGAACCAGTTCGCTCGCTCGACGGCCGCCGGTGCGGTCTGGCCGGCCAGGAGCGACGTGAAGCATACGGCGCCCCATACGTCGCCGCAGCCGGTCGCGTCGACCACCGGAGGCGGTTGGGCCGGCAGGGCCGAATGCCCCGAAACCGGTTCGCTTGTCACGGTGGGCGTGCCGAGCCACGGTGACCCGGCGGCCGCGGCCCAGGCCGCACCGTCCGGCCCCAGCGTCGAGAACGCGGCCGCGGCACCTGACTCGACGAGCGAGCGGACACCCGCGACAGGGTCTTCGATGCCGCCGGTCACGATGCGGATCTCATCCTTGTTACCCTGCACGAGATCGAAGCACGCGCTCCACTCCTGCCAGTCGCGCAGCTCTCGACGGACGCGCATGCCCGAATGGTCGGCACCCAGCAGCAGGGAGTGGATGTCGCAGAAGATCGGTCCGTCGAACTCCTCGCGCAGCTTCCGGACCGCGGAAAGATCGAGTTCCCAGCCCGCAATGAAGTTCACGTAGAGGGCGTCACACTCGGCGACCAGCGGTGCCAGCTCGGCCCATGTCCACCCCGGCACGCCACCCTGCAGTCTTTCGCAGCGATCGGCAGCGTCGTGGTAAAAGAGATCGACGCGGTTGTTGGGCTCCGGCACGTTCATCAACGCCACGAGCGACGCGATGCCGTCGATATCGGATATTCGGGCACACAGCGGCTCGAACAGGTCAGAACCGACCTTCGCGATGGGCCTGCAGACCCACTCGTCGTCGCGCGCGGCCTCGAACGCCTCGAGCGAGTAGGTGAGTCCGCCCCAGTCCTCGTGCGGGCTCTCACCGGCACCTGGCGTGTGAATGCGATCCCACACGAACGTCCCCAGCATTCCCAGTAGCTGCACGTCAGAGGTCGCCAAACCGTGCGCGGCGAAACACGCAGGCCGCCCCGATGACGCCCGCCTGATTCCCGAGTTCACTCGTCACGATCTGGCAGGATTCGAAGGCGCGGCGGAAAGCTCGTCTTCGGACTTCGTGGCGGAGCGGCTCCAGCAACTGGTCACCAGCGCGGGTCACGCCGCCGGAGATGACCACGATCTCAGGGTTCAACAGATTGATCAGGTTGGCGATCCCCGAGCCGAGGAACTTCGCCGTGTCACGCATCACTTCCTTGGCATACGTGTCACCCGCGACGATGCCTTCATAGACCGTCTCCGCGGTGATGCGGGAGATGTCGCCGTCCACCATGGACGGCAGCAGGCTCTCTTCACCGGTGAGGAGCCCTTCCACGGCGCGGGCGGCGATCGCGGGGCCCGAGGCATACGCCTCGAGACACCCGTAGTTGCCGCACTTGCACAGACGGCCGGTGGAATCGATCGACATATGACCAATCTCGCCTGCGACGTCGCTCACGCCGTGAAAAACCTGACCATCGAGTACGATACCACCGCCGATTCCCGTACCGAGGGTAACGCCGACCACGTTGTCCACTCCCCTGGCGGCCCCGACCCACCACTCGCCAAGGGTCGCGGCGTTAGCGTCGTTGTCCAGCTCCGCCGGCAACCCGATCGCGTTCGCCACGAGGTCGCGAAGCGGGAAATTACGCCAACCGAGATTGGGTGTTTCGATGACCGTTCCGGTAGCCCGATCCAGTGGGCCCGGGGACCCGACTCCGATCCCCAGGAAGCCTTCCTCCGGGATGTCGGCCTCCTTCGCGGCATCGCTCATCGCCTCCCGAATCATCACCAGGATCCGGTCAACAACATGCTTGGGGCCCTTGTCGGCGCCGGTAGGTGACGATCGCATGGCGAGGACGCGCGACCCGTCGTACGACACGACCCCCACGTTGATCGAGGTTCCGCCAAGATCGACTCCGACGATATACCGTGCGTCGCTCACATTCGCTCCTCGTTGTCGTGACGCCGCAAACCTACCCGATCTCCCCAGGTGCAGCCAGAAAAGACCTGCTACGTAGCGACTCGCGAGGAGAGGGCTCTTTGATAGGCTCCGTAGACTCTCTCAATCACCCGATGTGAAGAGAATTTTTCGATGTGGGCAGGGATAGCGGCCTGCAAACGCTGCTTGCACGAGCCGTCCCGAGAGAGTTTCAGTAGTCCCTGGGCAATGTCCTCGACGTCGGTGGGATCAACTAGAAGTGAACTCGCCTCTCCTCCCACCTCGCGGAGGCTTGAGGTGTTGGATGTCAGCACTGGTTTCGCACAGCTCAGTGCCTCCAGCACTGGCAGGCCGAACCCCTCCTTGAGTGACAGATATGCGACGAAAGAGGAGAGCTTGATCAGCCCCGGAGAATCGCGGAAGGGGACATCGAGCAGGAAAGTTACCTGATCTTGAACCCCCAACTTGCGAGCTAGGTCGCTCAGCGCTTCCTGTTCACGGCAGGCACCTCCGACCAGAACCAGTTGGTGGTCCTCGATATCGCGGACCACCTCTGCATAGGCCGTGAGTAGCCTTCGGTGATTCTTTCTCTTATTGAACGAGCCGACACTGAGTATGAATGCATCTGGAAGCTCGTATAGGCTCTTCAGGTGTTGGGCTTCCGCCGGATGAATCGAGTCCGACGTGAAGATCTCCGCCGCGGATTGGTAGCTCACCACGATCTTCTCCCGTGGGACCTGGTAATGATGGACCAGATCATTCGCCGTGGCTTCGCTGACCGAAAGGATGACATCGGCCCTCTCGGCAGCCCTCGATGCGGTCCGGTGGTAGTAGCGACGGTCCCAGAGCGGATAGTCCCCCTCGAAATGGAGGTAGAGGAGATCGTGGAACGTGACCACAGAGGGTCCCTTCCAAGTCTCTGGCAACATGGCACTGAGGCCGTGAAAGAGATCCGCCCCGTGATGGTGGGCGAGCCTTCCCATCCGGCGGCTACGCCACAGATAACGCGACAGGGGATTGCGGAGACGCTCGCTCGGAAGAATAGCCTGGAGAGACGGTATCTGCAGGTATTGCTCGAACGCCGGCTGAGTGGGCTTCGGAGAAAACAGCAGAAGCTCGAGCTCCGGATGGGAGCGGGCCAGCGTCCGCAACAATGTTCGAGAATGCCAGCCAAGCCCGGTGGCGTTGGTAGTCGCTCGTTTTCCGTCAAAGGCGACAGTAAGAGCGCGATTCATCCCGGCCACCGACGCCGTCAGTCGCCCACCTGGAGGATGGCCAGGAACGCCTCCTGCGGGATCTCGACGGATCCCACCTGCTTCATGCGACGCTTCCCTTCCTTCTGCCGCTCCAGGAGCTTCCGTTTGCGCGTGATATCCCCACCATAGCACTTAGCGGTGACGTTCTTCCGCATCGCCTTGACCGTCGTCCGCGAGATCACGTCCTTCCCGATCGCGGCTTGAATCGCAACCTCGAACAACTGGCGCGGAATCAGCTCTTTCAGTTTGGACGCCATCTTCCGACCGTACTCATAGGCCTCATCCCGGTGCACGATCACGCTGAGTGCGTCCACCGGCTCGCCGTTGAGCATGATGTCCAGCTTGACCAGGTCAGAGACCCGGTATCCCGCCAGCTCGTAGTCCAGGGCCGCATATCCGCGGGAGACCGACTTCAGCCGGTCATAGAAGTCCAGGACAATTTCCGCCAGCGGAATGTCATACCGCATCTCGACCCGGTTCGCGTCCAGATACTGCAGAGTCGTGTATTCACCGCGCCGCTCGTGACACAGGGCCTGGATGCCGCCGATGTACTCAGCGGGAGACACGATGTGCACATGCACGAACGGTTCGGCAATCGTCTCGATGCGGCCGCGGTCCGGCATCTTGCTCGGGTTCTCGACCCGCACCGATTCGCCGCTCGTAAGCGTGACCCGGTATTCCACGTTGGGGATCGTCGTGACGAGATCAAGATCGAATTCACGCTCGAGCCTCTCCTGCACGATCTCCATGTGCAGCAGCCCAAGGAAGCCGCACCGAAACCCGAAGCCCAACGCCTGCGAGGTCTCGGGCTCGTAATGCAGACTCGCGTCGTTGAGCTGCAGGCGTTCCAGAGCGTCCCGCAGTTCCTCGAAGTCGTCCGAGTCCGATGGGTAGAGCCCGGCGAACACGACCGGCTGGGCCTCCTGGTAGCCCGGCAGCAGTTCCGCAGCCCGATTCCCGGCGTCGAGCAAGGTGTCGCCGACCTTGGTATCAGAGATCTTCTTGATCTGGGCGGTCAGGTAGCCAACCTCTCCCGTGAGCAGCTCCCCGGTCGGCTGGTAGCCGAGTTGCATGTAGCCCACCTCGCCCACCTCGTACTCGGCCGTACTCGCGCCGAAGCCAATTCGTTGGCCGGCACGCAGCGCTCCGTCCACCACGCGGACGAACGGCACGGCACCGCGGTACTTGTCGTACAGGGAGTCGAAGATAAGGGCACGCAGCGGGGCTGCGGGATCGCCGACGGGCGCCGGGACACGCGCGACGATCGCCTCGAGCACGGCTTCCACTCCCTCACCGGTTTTGGCGGAAACCAGCAGCACATCGTCGGGGTCGATCCCCATTAGCTCGCAGATCTCGTCACGGCGGCGCTCGGGCTCGGCCGCCGGAAGATCGATCTTGTTGATGACGGGCACGATTTCGAGGCCGGCATTCAGGGCCAGAAACAGGTTTGATATCGTCTGCGCTTCGACCCCCTGGCTGGCATCCACGATCAGCAGTGCCCCCTCGCAGGCCTCCAGAGAACGGCTGACTTCGTACGTGAAGTCCACGTGACCGGGAGTGTCGATCAGGTTGAGCTGGTACTCCAGGCCGTCCGAGGCGCTGTATGGCAGTCGTATGGCGTTCAGCTTGATCGTTATGCCCCGCTCGCGCTCGAGATCCATCGAGTCGAGCACCTGCGCCTTCATCTTCCGGTGCTCGACGGCACCCGTATGCTCCAGCAACCGATCTGCGAGGGTCGACTTGCCGTGGTCGATGTGGGCGATGATCGAGAAGTTGCGGATGCGCTCCACGCTAGACCTCGATCGTCAGGCCGTCGTGGGCCGGGTGGACGGAGTCGGGCAATCGCCGCTCAGCGTCCGCGTGATCCACCTTGTGGGTCAGGTGCGTGAGAAACGTGCGGGAAGCGCCGAGGCGCTGGGCAACCTCTACGGCCTCCTCGATCGTGAAGTGGGTGGGATGGGGTTTGCCGAACCACAGGGCGTTGATCACCAGTGTCTCGACTCCTTCGAGGAGATCCCAGGCGTCATCGGGCACACGTTTCGCATCGACCACGACGGCCAGGTTGCCGGTTCTGAACCCGTAGCTGCGGTATGTCCCGTGCGGGAATCCAATGACCTGCATCGAAATGCCGGCCGGTTCGATGTGCTCACGATCCCCGAACAGCACGAGTTCGACACCCGGAATTGTCGTTCCCGGCGTACTTACGGCGTCCTGCGACAGGAAGTAGGCGAACCGGTCCTTCAGTTCCCGTTCGTACTCCGCGGCCACGTGTACCGGAAGCGACGAACGTCCGTGGACCGAGAACACACGCAGATCGTCGATGCCGTGTACGTGATCCGCATGCGGGTGGCTCAGAAACACGGCGTCCACGTGAGACACCGCGGCCTCCAACAGCTGCAATCGGAGTTCGGGGGGCGTGTCGATCAGGAGCGTGCCCTCAGAGTCCTGCAGCATGAGTCCGTGTCTGCCACGATGGTTCCGCAGATCCTCCGACGTGCAGACAGGGCAGCGACATCCCACGACAGGTATGCCGAACGAGGTCCCCGTGCCTAGAAACGTCAGCCTCAAGCGTCGGCCTCCGCCAGCGTTTCGATCCGCATGTAGTTCGTGGTGCCCGGCACGTGAAACGGGACCCCCGCCGTTACGACGAACGGATCCCCGGGGTGACCGAGGCCTGCCTCGAGGGCATACCGCTGGGCGGCGGCGACCATCTCATCGTATCCGAGGCCGCCGGGAACCAGCAGCGGAATCACTCCCCAGGCCAGAGCCATCTGGTTGCAGGTGTGCTCCTCGTCGGTAACGGCCAGAATCGGCACCCGCAGCCGTTGCGCCGACATGACCCAGGCGGTGTATCCGCTCCGCGTCAGCGTCACCACGAATGGCGCGCCCAGGCGTGTAGTCGCCTCGGCGGCCGCACCCGCAATCGCCCCGGCCACCGTGTGGTGTACCTGGGACAAAACGGTCCGGTGGGGATCCATCACCGGATCCCCCAGCTGTCGCTCACGTTCGACACGCCGGATCACGCGATCCATCGTGCTCACGCTCTCGACCGGATAGGCGCCGATCGCCGTCTCCGCCGACAGCATGACCACGTCGGTACCGTCGACGAGTGCGTTGGCCACATCGGAAACTTCGGCTCGCGTCGGGCGGGGAGAAGAGATCATCGACTCGAGCATCTGCGTGGCCGTGATCCCTAGTTTTGCCATCTCGCGGGTAAGGCGCAGCACCCTCTTCTGGACGATCGGCACTTCCTCGAAGGCCAGCTCGACCCCAAGATCCCCGCGAGCAACCATCACGCCGTCGGCGATCCGGATGATCTCGCCGAGGTGATCCAACGCCTGACCCTTCTCGATCTTGGCAATCAGCAGGGCGCGCTCACCGGCGAGCTCTCGGAGCTCCTGCATGTCGCGCGCCTGACGAACGAAGCTGAGCGCAATAAAATCGGCGCCCATTTCGAGTGCCCGTTCGAGATCGATCTTGTCCTTCGGAGTGAGGCTCGGCGCCGCGATCACCGTGCCGGGGAGGTTCATCCCCTTATGAGACGTCAGCAGCCCGTCGTTGGCGGCCAGCAGACGGGCCTGACCATCGACCACCTCCACCACCTCGAAGGCGAGACCGCCATCGTCCAGCAGCACCGGATCTCCCTTGTGCAGGTCCTCCCCGATCGTCTTCCAGCTCGTAGGGATGACCCGCGTGCCGGGCTCGGCCTCGGCGACCGTGGCGGCATCACTCTCGGCGACCAGGAGATACTCGCTGCCCTTTTCGATGTGGAGCGCCTCGGGGAGATCACCGACGCGGAGCTTCGGTCCCTGAAGGTCTGCCAGGACTGCGAGCGGCCGTCCTGCTCGCACCGCAGCTGCGCGGGTCAGGCGTACCGTGTCCGCTGCCTCTTGATGAGAGCTGTGCGAGAAGTTGATCCGCACGCCGTCCATGCCGGCAGCGATCATCCGGTCGAGAATGTCCGGGTCCCGGCTGGTCGGGCCAATCGTGCACAGGATGCGGGCCCGTCGAAATGGCCTCTGGTCGCTCATGCGTGCTGGTGGCTGCGTCTTCCGTGTCGTGGCAATCGAAAAGTCGAAAGGCTAGTGCGGCGCGACCCACAGCTTAGCACGGGCCCGCAGGTGGCGCGACGTATGGGGAAAGCGGCGGTCGTCAGGGTCCGGGACGGCCTGACGACCGAGGATACCGGCCCGGGGAAAACCCCGGACCGGGTAGAGCAGACGGTTCAGGCACTCATCCGGACGTCCGCCGTCAGGTCAGGTCGATGCGCAGCGATCCATCGGTGGATCGTCGTGAGCATTCCCAGGGACAGCGACTCGAGCGCTCGGGGTTCGAGACCCGGGATCACGCACGCGGCGGCCCGCCGGAACAGGTAGGCCTTCTGGGCGGATCTCTGCTCGATACTCAGCTCCGTGCCGCCCGGAACGTCTGGAATCGGTTCGAGGAGTCGTCGATAGCTGAAAATCTCGCGGGGGGAGAAGTCGGCCGGAATACGGTACACGTGTCCGTCTACTTCAAACGTGCCGTCACCGCTGATCAATGGGCCATCCGACATAACGCCGCTCCTGGTCCAGGGACACATGGCGTCGCGACGGTCCGGCGCCCCCGCCACTGGGGCGAAGCGCAATCGACGGGCAGAACTACGTGAGTTCCGTGACTCCCGCCGGGCGCCGGCCGTCGTGATTGCTCGCCAGCCTCGATCCCGTAGAAACACCGAATCCACAAGATCTAGGGTCACGGGAAGGTATGTGTGCCATATGTTGTGGTCAAGTTTCGAGGCAGATGCCTGGCCTGTCCTGCCGAGTGCCCCCCCGATATCCTGTGCGCATGAATAGACAACAGGGCACGGTCAAATGGTTCTCGCGGGACAAGGGCTGGGGCTTCGTCCGGCTGGAGGACGGTAGCGAGATCTTCGTCCACCACTCGGACATCGAGGGTGAGGGGCACAAAACCCTGCAGGACGACGAACGCGTCGAATTCGCGGTTGAGCACATGGACAAGGGCCCGCGCGCTCGGGGCGTGCGCCGTCTGGATGGGGCCGCTACCCCTGGATCCCGGAAGGGGACACGCTCCCGGGAGCGACCGCCCCGCCAACCTCGCCAACCGCGCGCGCCGGACAGCCGCTCCACAGGCCCTCAGCCGCTGGCGGAGCAACTCCGCGAGCGGCTTTCCAAGCTGTTTCCCGGATTCAACTAGTTCGGAGCGTGGACGGTCCCTCCGCCGTATGCTCGTTCGCGACCGACCGCCGGTCCGTTCATCGTCGCCCCACCCCGGGAATTGTCGATCTGCTCCACATACTGGCGGATCGATCCGGGGAACGGCTGCCGTGAGACGCTGCCGCCGAACGGATCCGTATACCAGGTTTCGCCGCCGTCGTCATTCTGTACGACGAGCGAGTTGATGTCGAAGCTGCGGTGCGCGCCTCTGAACCCGGAGCGAGGATCGTCCCAATCGAGAAGTAGTGACCCGCCCCCGGTCGCATCCTCGCAGTCGGAGCCCTGCGCACTCCGGCCGTCGAGCGTCTCGTAACACACGTCCATGGGCCGACCCACTCCGTTGGGCTGGGACGGATCATGGAAGCGTGACGGCCGGAACACGTTGAAGTAGGGATTCACCGATACGAGCGTCGATCCGTCGGGACGCCGGAGTCGATGCGAGACCTGCCAGCTCTCGCGGAGGCCGGCCGAGAAGTTGGACCGCTCGCCGTCGGGTACCAGAATGTGCTGCTCCACGCAGAAGCGGTCGGGAATCAGCCTCTTGCCGCCACCCGACGGGGAGTTGGCCGGTGAAGCCGTTCCCACGTTGACGTGAACACCCGAGTCGCAAGACCTGACGAACTCCCCGGGAGCTCCGATCGGAGTGAGCACGGTGAAACTCACCCCGGTGCCCTCGTCGCAGCGCGCATGGTAGACCAGCTCATGCAGGTTGTTGGTGAAAGCGTCCTGCGAATGGCTCCCCTGATGAAGCTTCGCCATCACGTGGCATCTGGCCTCGAATACGCCGTCGGCCGCGCCGCGGAAACTCATTTGCACGTCGTTTTCCCACTCAATCTTGTGGCCGACGTGATCTTCGTGTCGCGTAGTAAGAGGGTCGAATGCGTCCAGTCGTTCATTCGCGTATCCGAACGGGATGTCGCCCACCTGCAGGTCGATGTCTGATCCGCGCGGGTCTCGGCCGTGCTCGTGGCCGAATGTGCAGCCTGAAGCAGGATCGACTGCCGGATGCCAGGTCGGATACAGCTTCCCGTCCGGACCTACAGCCGCGTAGGCGTTGTGATCCACCTGTGTACAGGAGTCGCTCGGGCCGGGCGACCAGCGGGCGAGTGCTACGCTCTCTTCTCCCGTAGGCACGCCGCGCTCGAGCGGAGTGAACGGCGTGCCGCCCTCGCATGAAATAAGGCCCGCCACGATGACAAGTGGCAGCATGCGAAACCGGTTGCTGGGCTTGAGTCTTCCCGTCATGGTATTCCTCCTACGTCTCATTTAGTGCCACGTCAGTGCGAAACCGGCTTGAAGCTTGCCGAAACGCGCGTTTCCGGCTGCTGCCTCGCCGTTGAAGTTCAGGGTCGACTGGGGAGCAATCATCAGCTGGGCAAACGGTGCCACCGACAGGTCGGGTCGGACCCAGACGTCGTAGGCGACACCGGCCGTGAGTCCGAGAGTCGTGGACGTCAGTGCAGAGCCGTCCTCGGTAGCCCGATATCCAAGAAGGCCCAGGCCTCCCGTGAAGTGCAGGCGATCGGCTGACTGGGGCCGATAGACGAACAATCCCATCAGGCTCCACATGGTCTCACGGATCCGGTCCTCGCCAAGCCCCTCCTCGATGCGCGTCCAGGCGGAAACCTGAACACCGACCCGGACCTTTGAGCTCAGGGTGCCTCCGAATCGACCGAAACCCGACAGACCCGTATGCAGATCGCCGGCGCACACATTGCACGTGACGCGATCCACTGCCGTTCCGATGCCGAGCGCCATCCACTGGCCGGTGCGGGCGCTCGTCGGCTGGGCGGTCGCCGGCTCCGCCCCGATGCCGAGGCAGACCGTCGCCAGCAGTAGCGTGGCGGTTCTCGAGAGTCCGTTCCAGTTCAGGATCTTGCAGTCTGTCAACTTCGCCTCCGTTCCTAGTTCGGCGAGCGGCCACCGTGACCGGGGTCGCCGGAGCGAGGACGGCGTTGCGAGGCCTGTGCCATAGATTTCGGGCGCGGCAACTTCCTGCATACCAACGGCTTATAGTTCCGGTCGCGGGTGTGGCGGAGGTAACTTGTACTTAATTCGAAAAAGAGTCCGTTTGGGAGGAGACTGCCGGCGGTTGCTCAGGCGCGGTAAGCGACTATCTTTCAGGGCTTATCTAAGAGCCCTGCACGGCAGGCGTTCGACTAGACATGAGATTCGAAAGAGGTGAGACGGCTTGGAGATTCAGATCGGAGAAGGGCAGAACCTCGAAAAAGCCCTCCGGAAGTTCCGCCGCAAGGTACAGCGGGCCGGGATTCTTGCTGACATGCGCCGCAAACGGCACTACGAGAAGCCCAGCGCAGCTCGCCGGCGCAAGGCCAAGGCCGCCCAACGGCGCCTGGCTCGCAACGCCCGACGTCGTCGTACTCGCAACCAGACCTGACCCCTCCCCCGGCTCGCGACACATCGCTCTCGCGGGCCGAGTTGCTTCCCCATGCTGGCTAGGATCGGCAGCCGACCTCCGCGACGTCCGTCAGATATGTGCGCGGCGCCCTCACGCTTCCGACGTATACCGCACACTCGAAGTCTCCTGATCGAGCGATTGCCGAGAAGCCGTTTCGATCACCCTGAATGATGTCTATCCTCACACCCTCTGTCGGCGTCAGGTTCAGGTCGGTTGCCCTGTCGGCATATACACCGTGGGCCCTGAAGTACGCCTCCTGCGCCTCGACGACGAGCGTCAGATCCTCCGTGAGCGGTCCGTCGCCGACTCCCGTGACCGGGCCGCCGGCTGGTGGGTCGGTGGCGATGATGGCCTGGCGTGGTGCGCAACCCGCCAACGAGGCGCTCAGAAGCGTGAGCAGGAGCATGTCCCGGAGAGGCTTCATGTTTCCATCCTTGGTTGAGTGCGTTGTCCAACATGTGCTGCGAATCGAGCCGGCGCATGAGGGGACGGCATGATCGAGCGGAAGATCAGTACGTGGACGAGTTGGGGGAACGAGTCGATCCCGGCTGCCAGTGGTGGTCTGCGCTACGGAGACGGCGTGTTCGTGACTTTGGCCATCCGATCCGGTGTACTGTTGGATGCGCAACTTCAACTGGGCCGCCTGCACGAGGCGGCCGGTGCTATCGGCCTCGAAGCGCCCGACGCGTTTGGGAGCCCGGCCGGTGCGGCTGACCGGCTTGCGAGTATCGTGTCCGAACTGGATCCGGGGGCCCGGGACGGAGTCGTCAGGTTGCAGTGGTTCGCCGGCGTTGGTTCGCGTGGTTTCAGGCAGGGCATCGCAAAGGCAGAGGCGATCGTGGAGCTTTCGCCGGCGCCCGCGGTTCGGAGACCCACCGTCGTGGTGCTGCCGGACGGTCGCGTTCCCCTGCCGGCGCTAGGCCGTCACAAGACCTGCAGCGCGCTCGCCAATATTCTGTGCGCCGGTGAAGCCGGACGTCTCGGAGCGGACGCGGCTGTGCGGGTCGCCTCCGGCGTGCTCCTCGAGACCGGATCCGCCAACGTCTTCTGGCTTCGGGAGGGTGTATTGTACACGCCGGCCGATACGCTGCCGATCTACCCCGGGTCGGTTCGGGCGAGAATCCTCGAGTGCGCCCCGGCAGTCGGCTTAACGGTTGAACAGGGCGAGTTCAGGCCCGACGCCATCCTTGGAGCGGAGTCCGTTCTTCTGACCAATGCCGCTCGAGGCCTGGAGTACGCCCGATCGGTGGACGGTCGTGTGCTCGGCGAGACACCCGAGTCCATGGGAAGCCTCGGATCGGCGGTCCACCGCCGTCGGCTCGAGCAGGGCATCCGACTGGCTGCCGGGGGGGCCGATGCCGACGCTTGACTCCGCGGGCCCGCCCGAGATCATCGCGGAAGGCTGCGTCAGGATTCCCCTCCCTGACCCGTTCGTGCCTGGAGTCACGAGCGTCTTCCTGCTGGGACCGACGAGTTCGCCGTTGTTGCTGGACACGGGAGCTGACACGCCGGAGTGCGAGGCAGCCCTTCGGGGCAAGCTGTCCGGGCTCGGATTCAGCCTGGAGGCGTTGCCGGTCATCCTGTCCCATGCGCACCTCGATCACGCGGGAGGCCTGCTGAGGTTCGAGCCGTCCGAGATTACGGCTCATTCCCGGGCGATCGAAGAGATGCGGGAGCCTCATCCTCGATCCAGTCGCGGCCCCAACGCGCTGCGACGCATGGGGCTGACCGACGCCGAGACAAGGTCGCTCGCGCCGGGAGGCGAGCCCATTCATGGGAGACCCTTCGCCGACCTGCGGGTTGATCGGGCGCTGACAGGTGAGGCAGGCCGGTTGCCGGAACCCGTGGGTTGGCAGTGGGTGCTGGCCGAAGGACATGCTCCGGGACACCTGATGCTGTTTGACCCGCGCACCCGGACTCTACTGGCGGCCGACCAGTTTCTGCACAAATGGAAGACGCCGCTGATCGTGTCCGATCCGGAGTTCGACAGTCTCGGCGCATATCTGGATTCGATTCGCTCGGCTCGGCGGCTCGATCCCGTGCGGATCTGTTCGAGCCACATGGAGACGATGCGTAATCCGGGCGTGTGGCTCGACGAGACGGAGTCGTCGATCGAAAGGCGGCTCGGCCGGGTGGCCGAAGCCGTCAGGGGCGGAGCACGGTCGGCCGACCAGGTTCTGCGAACCCTCTACCCCAAGGCGCGGGGAGGTCAGCTGCGCATCGTGTTTCTGCGCGAGATCCTGGCCATGCTCCGGCACCTGTCTTCGGCGGGGGAGTTCGTGCGTACGGAGAGGGCCGGCGTGGAGGAGTTTGAGGCCGCCTGAACGGGGTCAGCCCACCTCGATCGTATCGGCGCCGAACCGGCGCGCGACGTAGGCCTCGAGAATCTCGATGAATTGCTTGACGATGTCCTCGCCCCGCAGCGTCGTCGAGTGCTCACCATCGACGAACACGGGCGCCACCGGCTCCTCGAACGTGCCCGGAAGCGAGATCCCGATATCCGCGTGGCGCGATTCACCTGGACCGTTGACCACACAGCCCATCACGGCGACGGTGAGAGTCTCGATCCCTGGATGAGTCACCCTCCACTCTGGCATCCGATCCTGTAGATACGTCTCGATGTCGAGCGCCATTTCCTGGAAGAACGTGCTCGTAGTCCGACCGCATCCGGGGCACGCCGTCACCTGGGGCTCGAAGCTGCGAATCCCCAGCGACTGCAGGATCTGGCGTGCCACCCGGACTTCTTCCGTCCGATCTCCGCCGGGCGTAGGCGTCAAGGAGACGCGGATCGTATCCCCGATGCCCTCGAACAACAGCATGGCCAGGCCCGCCGAACTCGCGACGGTTCCTTTGCGGCCCATGCCCGCCTCAGTGAGACCGAGGTGAAGCGGATAATCACACAGGGGCGCGAGGGAACGATACACAGCCACCAGATCGCGGACGCCCGAGACCTTCGCGCTCAAAACGATCCTATCGTGCGCGAGACCGATCTTCTCGGCCGCGCGCGCCGAGCGCAGCGCACTCTCGACCATGGCGGCCATCGTGACTTCGTGCGCCTCGCGCGGCTCGGACCTGGCCGCGTTTTCGTCCATCATGCCGGTCAGCAGGACCTGGTCGAGTGAGCCCCAGTTCACTCCGATCCGCACCGGCTTCTCGTGCTCGATCGCGCACTCCACGATCCGAGCGAAATTCTCGTCCCAACGGGTCTTTCCGACGTTCCCGGGGTTGATCCGGTACTTGGCGAGGGCAGCGGCGCATTCGAGGTTGCCGGGCAACAGGATGTGTCCGTTGAAGTGGAAGTCGCCGATCAGCGGAACGGATATCCCTCGGGCATCCAGCCGTGACACGATGCTGGGTACGGCACGGGCGGCGGCCGGCGTGTTGACGGTAATCCTGACCAGTTCGCTGCCTGCCTCCGCCAGGGCGGCCACCTGCGCAATCGTGGCATCGATGTCAGCCGTATCGGTGTTGGTCATCGACTGAACGACGATCGGATGAGTGCCCCCGATAGGTACGTCCCCGACAAGCGTGGTCACCGAGGATCGGCGCGGGGCGCTGGTCAACTGGACTTGGGGGTGGGTCATGGTCGTGTCGCCTGGCGCTCGAGGCCGGGGTAGGTCGCCGCTCGTGGCTTGGAAGTCCAAGCTACGCGGCTGAGGTACGGCGTTCCAGCCAGGAGGACCGCCGGGGGATCACCAGTACGAAAGGCCCCGGATTCCTCCGAGGCCTTTCTTCTGCCCTCCAACCGCCGGCTGGTGTGGCGGATTCGGCTGGTGCGCAATTACCGCTTCGCTGGGGTGCACACTCAGTCGTGGCGGGCATTCTCCTTCTTCAGGTACGCCTTGAAGCGACGCTCCAGACCTCTGCGGTCTCGGCGCATTTCGCGCTCGAACGCGAGTTTATGGGCAAACACCGCATCCTTGAGCCATCGGGCGGTCAACGCCGGCCGCCAGCCGGTATCGTCGGATCCAGCTGCTTCAATACCCGGACTTCGAAGCCCAAACATCAGGTGCCTCCCTGGTCGCTCCGTGATGCCAGCACTCCGTGTGGAGAACCGCCTTGCCAACAACTCTGGGGGCGGCCGTCACCGGATCGTCAAGCCTCATGGGTCGTTACCTCCCCGGGCCTGCTCGACACGGTTCGATTCTCCACAGCTAATCCCCCCGATATCCACTGATTCGGCCGCAGTTTTCCACGGAGACCGCAATATCTTGG
>JARFPW010000356.1 GCA_029288095.1 Gemmatimonadota bacterium | reverse complement strand
AAGAGACAGGTCTAAGCCCCAGCGTAGCCCGGGGCGAGATGTCGGCTGGCCGGCGTGGGTGCGTCAGGTGGAGTCGGCGTCGGCTTCCAGCGAGTCGCGGGCGAGCCGTTCCAACTCCGCTTTCGTGCGCTCCCGCATCTCGAGGGCGCGCTCCCGCTGGATCGCTTCCGCGTCCTGGATCATGTCCTGACGCAGAATGTCGCGCAGATCGCGCATTTCCTGCCGGCTCTCGCGGCCCGCGGGGCCTTCCTCCGCCAGCAACTGAGCCAGGTTGACGGGAATGACCATGCCGCCGAGGTGGATGCCGTCCGGAGACACTCCCCACTCCTGCCCCTCGTCGCCCGACAGCCACTCCATGGCGCGGCGGCGTTGCTCCTCGGACAGCGCCATGCTGTCGATCATCACCGACAGTCGAGCCCTGATCTCGCCCTCGTACTCGGCATACGGATTGGCGGCCAGATACTCGGGCATCGGCTGGTCCCCAAAGTCATCCCACAGGCGCTCGTCTCCTTCACGCGGCTGCAGCTTCTCGGCATTCGTGAGACGTGGGCCCGCAATCGGGTCGCGTCGCGGAGCCGGCACCGCCGCCGCTCCGTCAGGCGCGACGTCATCCGGATCGTCCTCGTCCAACTCGGGCTCAGGCTCGTCCTCGGGCAGAAGACGCACCGCCTCCGGGTCGGGCTCGTCGGCTGGCACCACCTCGTCCACCTGGACGACCGGCAGACCCTGCACCTGGACGAGACGTCTGTCCTGAAGGCTGCGGTAGGAAGCCGGGTCCAGCGACAGCGCCCGGCCCAGCACGAGGATCACGAACAGGTGGACAATGAACGAAATGCCGAGGCTGACACGGAGAGCACGCCGGTAGCCGCGGCGTCGTTGCGCCACAAGGCTCAATGGTTCGCCTGAATCCCTCACGCCGTATTCCCTGCGCCGATCCGTGTCATGTCTTCAGCGCTTTCTTCTTCGCGGCGGGATACAGAACATTGTTCAGAATCAGACGATACCCCGGAGAACTGCGCCTGAGTTCCAGGTCGGTCTCCGGGTCGCCGATCAGGTGTTGTGGATCCTCAGGATCATGACCACCGAGAAATGTAAAGCTCCCCTTGCCGTAGCTCCCGTGCAAGTACTTGATCGTACCCAGGTTGGAATCCTTCGCCAGCTCTAGTATCCCATCCTTCACCACCCGCGCACTGAAGCTCGTCGTCAGGCCGTAGAAGTCGCCCAGCACACGCTCATGCGACTGCGTCAGCATGGTAGCCACCGGATCGATCTTTGCACTGAAATCGAACAGGGTGAAGCTGCCCAGCGGCTTCCTCCACGGCGTATTGACCTGGTGCCCGTCGATCTCACTGAACGCCGAAAGCGATGGATCCAGTACGATGGTCGCGTCCTGAAACGCCATGGATCTCTGCCATTGCATGGCGGACGTGGCATCAGGCGCGGGAGGTGAGCCATCGGCGAAGGCTGCCGCGATATCCACCCCCTGGGCAGCCAGCGCAAGATCCAGGGTCTCGGTTGCCGTGCACATCGCGAACAGGAATCCCCCGCCCTCCACGTAGTCCCGAATCCGTACGGCCACGGCCTTCTTCAAATCAGGAACGTTGAGGTATCCGAACTCATTGGCCACTTGTTGGTTACGTGCGACTTCCTCACGCAACCACTCAGATCTCGTATAGGTGAGGTAGAACTTGGAATACTGGCCGGTGAAGTCCTCATGGTGCAGATGCAGCCACTCGTATTCGGTAAGCTCTCCGTTGAGAACCTCAGGGTCCCAGACCCGCTCATACGGGATCTCAGCGTATTCGAGGGCCATGGTGACGGCGTCGTCCCACGGCGAACTGTTCGGCGGAGTATAGACCGCGATGCGCGGAGCCTTCTCGAGCGGCACCGCCTCCATGTTGCTGGCTTCGACCTCCGCCCGCAGGCCGGCCAGTTCGGCACCGGTGAGCGGGCGTACCGTCACACCCATCAACGCAGCCTTCTCCACGACTCGCTGCTGGTTCGGGATGAGGAAACTCCCGGATCGATAATTCAGCAACCACTCGGCGCTCTCCCCCACCGAAATCGTCCAATAGACGAGCCCGTAGGCGCGCAAATGGTTTTCCTGCGACTCATCCATCGGAACGAGAAGCGTCTGGGCCGGGGCCGCCCCCACACCGGTCAGCGCGACCGCCGTTGCGCAGATGGCCAGGACACGAATAGCCCGTCTCACAGTGTGGCCTCTTCCGCTCCACCAGCTGCCGCTGGCAGTTGGCGGTCCAACTCGGAAAGCAACCGCCTGGCAACGGGGGCGAGTGCGCTCTCCGGATGGTCGATGATCAGGCGCTGCAGCCACGCGCGTGATTCAGCCGGACGCTCCGGCAAAGCCGCCCGGGCGAGCGACAACAGAGCGCCAGGCGTCTCCGAAGCCGTTGGGAAGCTCTCGATCAGCGACCGGCGAACTGTCTCGGCCTCGGGTTCCAACTCGGCCCGCTCGAGAGCGCCGGCCGCCAGGCGCATCAGTCCGGCCGCCGCAGAGCCTGGTTGGGCGGACGACCAATCCCGCGCCGCCCGCATGAGGGAGACCGGACCCTGCCCGGCCAGCAGTGAGTAGATGCCTCGACCCAAGGCTGCGACATCGACCGAGTCGGCCTTGTCCATAACGTCAAGGAAAAGGAGCACCTCCGTCCGTTCTCCCGGATCGCCGCCCGGGATGAATCCCGCGGTTTCGAGGTGGGCCTGAGCGGCAGCGATCTGCCCGCCGAACAACGACAAGTACCCACGCTGAGCGGCGAGCCGTGCCGCGGTCGACGCGTCATCGGGCTGCGGCGGGGCGAGTCCCAGCACTCGGGCCGCGGCCCCCAGATCGGCGCGCCGCACATGCGCGCGTGACAGGCGGATCACCATACCGGCCAGATCGGCCTCGCGCTGTGGGAACTCCTCCCTGTGCAGCGCGATGAATCGCTCGGCTGCGCTCGGATCCTGGTCTGCTCGCAGGACGACGAGACTCTGCAGGGCCAGCCTGCGAGTTTCGGATCCGCGCTCCGAGTCGGCCAGAATCCGGTCAAACGACCTCGATGCGTACTCCCGGTCTCCCTCGTCCATGGCCAGGCTGGCCTCCACAGCCTCCCACTGAAGCCGATCCTCCGCGTCCGTCGCTTCCGCCGCGAGTCTCCCGGCAGCCCAGCGCGCATGGTTCGGATATCCCTGGTCGCGGGCGTCCAGGTAATACTTCCGAAGCAGTTGCCACCGCATCTCATCCGGCGCCTGATCTGCGAGCGTCTCGGCCAGGCGTCGAGACCAGGCGGGGCGATCCAGCTTGAGAGCCAGCTCGAGACCTCCCCTGCGCGCCGTGAAGCCCACGCCGGGGCTCTCCAGAGCTCGTTCGATCCCGGCCACTACGTCCTCCGTATCGACCCCGGGAGCCCGGAGCTGCGCCACCACCGCAGCCACGCCGACATCACCCCAGGCCAGCACCCTCAACCACTCGCGGGACGCCGCATCCCGATCGCCCTCCGCCAGGTACAGCAGCGCAAGTTCCTGTGAGAACACGTCGTCATCACCGGTTCGCTGTCGGGCATCGACCAGGACCCGGATCGCTTCGTCCGGTTGCCCAAGTCGGCCGTAGGCTGACGAGAGCTCGGCATATCCGGCGGTATCGGTGGGCCTCGCCGCCACCCACGCCCGGGCCCTCTCGAGAGCCTCGTCCGCGAGCCCGGAATCGGCCAGCGCACGAATAAGCACCTGGTGGATCGACGCTTGCTCGTAACCGGCTCTCTCGGCGGCCGCTTCCGCATACGGAAGCACCAGGTCCGGCGCACCCCGATCGGCCCCGATTTGGGCCAGCATCGCCAGAGCTCCGGCCGCCGTCGGCTGGGATCCGAGTAGCTCGATCAACACCCGCTCCGCCTCTGCCGGCTGGCCCGACCGCTCCATCTGCGTAGCCAGGGCCAGGGTCCGGCTCTCTTCGGCACGGGCACCACTAGTATTTTGCCCCTGCAACGCAGAGGTCGTTGCCAGAGTGACGAGCGCGACGAGTGCCGGAGTGCGGGCCCGCATCACGGGGAATCTCCCTCGTCCGCGTTTAAACGATCGAAGTAGTCGAGGATCAACCGGCGATTCGATCGTGAGACGGCTGACATCGCCCGGTCGTCCGGGTACGGAAAGCGTGGTCCCGTTTCGATGTCCGGTCTCGGATCTGGCGTCGAGCCCGGTCGGGACATATCGGCCGCCGTGGACTCGCGACGCTCCGGATCCTCGTCCCGCTCGAGCGAGCGGCCGGCGTCGAGCAATCGGCGAAACAGCCGCTCCTGACGCTGCAGCGTATTCTGATCCAACTGACCCGCCGCCATCTGGCGTCCGATCTCGTCGGCTTCGACGGAAAGCAACTCGGGTCGAGCGGGAAGCTCACGAGCTTCGGGGCGCTGCGCCAACTGTTCGAGCTGGCGGGCGATCTCCTGCTGTCGTTCCGCAAGCCTCTGCAGGGCAGCTTCCATCGGCTGGCCATTCTGTTGCATGAGCATGAGGCCGCCCGATTCGCGATTCAGCCCGGCCTGGCTCTGGCTCATCTGTGCCAGCTGGTCGAGCGCCTCCTGCATTCCGGTCGCTGATCCTGCCGACTCGACGGCCCGGCGACTCGCCATGAGGCGGCCGGCCAGGTCGTTCAGTGTCTCGACCAATAGCTCGCTCTCTCCGATCGACGCACGTGTGGGGCCATCCCGGCTGCCGAGCGCCTCGCCCAGCTCCTGCATCCGTTCGCGCGCATCCGACGCGGTGGTCCCGACGCTTCTGTCGATCAACGCGGTCTTGCGGGCGGCCTCGGAGAGGGACTCGAGTAGCAGGTCGAGGCCTTGAACCAGGGCAGCCTGTCTTCCGGCAAGATCCGCGGGCGCGATCAGGTCTTCAGCCAACGCGTCGGATAGCGTGGCCTGTTCCCGGGCGAGGTCGAGCGCCTCCCTGGTGGCCCGTCCGACGGCCTCCAGAGCCTCCTGTTTCCAGTCCTCGTTGAGCATGTCTCCAGCCGCTTCGACGGACTC
Organism: Gemmatimonadota bacterium; assembly: GCA_029288095.1. Classification (GTDB taxonomy): domain Bacteria; phylum Gemmatimonadota; class Gemmatimonadetes; order Palauibacterales; family Palauibacteraceae; genus JARFPW01. Next base: position 6,116 of record JARFPW010000356.1, on the reverse strand, counting down.
GGCGGCCTCCTGCATCTGACCCGCTGCCTGAGCCGCTGCAGACTGCCCGCCCTGCTCACCTGCCTGGTTTCCCGAGCGCGCCGCTTCCTGGGCGGACTGCATGTCGCCGGCGGACGCCGCCATCTGCTCCAGGGCGCTGGCGATCGAGTCGGCGGCCGCGTCGAGACCCTGCCCGGCCAGATCGTCGCGCAGGGCCTCCAGCCGTTCCATCAGGCGATCCGCGTCCGCTTCCAGTCCGGCCTGCTCGTCCGCCCACGAGTCGTCGGCGCGAAACGCCTCGGCCTGGGCGGCCTGACGATCGGCAAGTTGCTGCGAGGAATCGGTCGCCTCGTTCATCGACTGCTCGACGGCGACCCGCTCCATGAGAGCCAGGGTCTGCTCGAGGCGGTCCTCCATCTCTCTCAGTCGGGAAGACAGATCGCCCAGTTCCTGCTGCGTCTGCCTTCCATCCAGATTCCGGAGCGATTCCTCGAGCTTGCGGAGTTGCTCGCCGAGGCCGGTCTCCTCGATTTGTCGGAACAGCTCCTCGAGTTGCTCGAACTTCTCCCGCATGGAGGCGTCCGCAAGCCCGGACTCTTCAGCCCCCTCCCGCAACTCATCCATTCGCCGCTCCATATCGGCGATCCGCTCGTTAAGGTCCTCGCCTCGCTCAAGCACGCGGCGCGATTCCTCTGTCGCCCCGAACTCGCTCGCGTCGGACGAGCCACCCGATCGTCGTTGGGCGTCTCGAGCAGCTCGTGCCAGGTCAGCCGCGTTGTCCCTGAGCTCTCGGGAACCTTCGGCCAGTTCGATAGCGCTCTCGGCTGCCGAACGTCGCAGCTCGGTCAGCGTCGGGATGAACACGCGGAACGTGTCCGACACGGCCATGCGATGTCCCGGATTCGCGTCCCGGGCACGCGCCGCATAGAACAGCGTGTCTCCCGGCACGAGATTCAGTGCCTCCAGCCTGAGCACGGGCCGGAGCACGATACGAAGATCACGGCGACGGATCGTGGGAGCCTCCCACAGCGGCACCACAGTCGCTGGCCCCCGTACGCCGGCCGCTGAAATGCGCCAGGTCTCGAGGTCAACTAGGGCCAACCCGATGTCATCGCGCGCATCCACGACCATCGGCAATCTGAGATCCACGGACGCGGCGGTGTCTCTGCCGGGATAGACGACTGCCACCGCGGGCACGAGATCCGGCACCACACGCAGTTCAAACGGTTCTGGCGGCCGAACGCCCGGCAGGTCGGCCAGGGGTGCGAGATCCCAGCGCCACGACCCGTCGCTCCGGGGACGCCAGACGCCGGAGAACCGCGGACCGTCGACGGCCAGAGGTATGGACCTGTTCGCACCGTCGTCCAGCAGCCGCGCGTCTCGCAACGACTCATTGGTCCGACCGGCGATACGAACAACGGTTCCGGCGGGGACTTCCACCTCTCCGGTAATCGAACTGAACGACTCCACCGGCCTCTCCAGGTAGGCCGGGTACTGCAATTCAACAGACAACTCCGTGACCAGCAGAGGGTCCAGCGGAACCACTTCGTAGGCGTCGGAACGGGACCCGTCATCCGCCCGGATCCAGTAGCGAGTGGACGCCTCGATGGGGCCGGTACTGCCGGTGGTACCGCCGTCGGCCGCCACCCCGATACGGGACACCTGGCTCGCTTCGCCGACGGGTTGCCAGACCAGGTCCACGGAGTCTCGCGAGGGTGCGACGGCGCGCACCTCCAACCGGTCTCCTCTGAGCACCGCCGTATCACCCGGTGCTACCTGGATTCGAGGCGGCGGCGGAAACGCCGTGGACCAGGGTTCGCCCAGCGCGTCGGCTGCGGCCAGGGTCCTGGCCGGTGAGCGTACGGCTGCGATGGTAAGCCCGCCTGTCGCCACGACCAGAAACAGGCTTGCCCAGGAGATCTTTCGCCCCACCGCTCGAAGCGAGGCAGGAAACAGCTCCCAGTCCTCGTGGCTGGCGAGCTTGTCGGCGACCAGCTGACGGCCGAAGCGCGTCAGCGATTCGGACCCCCGGGGGGCTCCAGAAGAGAGTTCCAGAGCGCCCGCCAGCTCCCCGCGCCGAAGGCCGACAGATCGCTCGACCTCGGGGACCAGAGCGGCAACCCGATGACGAGCTAGCAGGGACAGAGTCGCCCGCAACAGCAGAACACAGGCCACGATCGTGAGCACCGTGAGGCCCATGGGAAGCCACGAACCAGGCGCGAGAAACGCCTGCTGTGGGAGGAGACTGGCGAGCACCACGGAAACAGCGACCACGGCCAGGCCCAGGGCCGCAGCGGCCCCGCCGATGGCCAGCCTGATCTTGCCGGCGGTCCTGTCAATCCGGTCCAGCTCGTCCGTAGCGTCCCATCCCGTCACTCATCCACCCCCTCGTCAGCAGCCGCTTCTTCCACCTTCAAAGCCGTCTCGTACGCCTCGTTCCGAGGCAGGCCGTATTGTTCCCGCAGCGCGCGTGCTACTTCTCGTGTCGAGGCACCCGCGCCTACCATCCGCTCGGCCTCAGCCCTGACGGCGTCTGAGTCCGGGCCTTCCCTGCGATTCGTCACCCCTTCGAGGCGGTCCATCACAAGTGTGACCTCGCCGCGGACGGTTTCCCCTGCGTAATAGTCTGCCAGCGCGTTAACCGTTCCACGACGGGCCTCTTCATGCAGCTTCGTAAGCTCCCGGCACACGCAGGCTGACGCCTCTCCCAGACCCGCAGCCGAAACGTCGGCCAGCAGACCGGCCAGCCGGTTCGGCGATTCGAAGGCGACGGCCGTTACGTCTGCCGCGGCGAGACGATCCAGCCACTCGCGCCGGCGCTTACCCTTGCGCGGTGGGAAGCCGAGAAACAGAAACTGATCCGAAGGAAAGCCCGACACCGCCAGAGCTGCCAGGACCGCCGACGGACCGGGGATCGCGACGACGGAAAACCCTGCGTCGGCCACGGCGCGAACGAGTGCGGCGCCCGGGTCGGAAACACCCGGCGTCCCGGCATCAGAGACAACCGCGCAGTCCCGACCCTCCCGCAGCAGGGCCTGCACCTCTTCGATTCGTGACCGTTCGTTGTGCGCGTGCAGTGACGCGAGCCTGGCGCCGATCCCGAAGTGCGTAGTCAGTCCCTGCGTCCGCCGCGTGTCCTCGGCGTAGATCGTCTGTGCGCCGCGCAACGTGTCCAGAGCGCGCGGCGACATATCGCCGAGGTTACCGATCGGCGTACTTACCAGATACAGAGTTCCATGTTCGCTGTGCATAAAAAGAGAGGCGCCCTTCGCCGTGACCGGCCGAAGGGCGCCCTCGTCCTCCCGGTATCCGGGAAGCTCAGGCGTGCGCCTGGATCAGCTGCTCGAGCTCATGCTTGGGGCGCACTCCGACGACCGTTTCAACGAGTTCTCCATCCTTGAAATAGAGAATACTCGGAATCGACCGAACGTTGAACCTTTCCGTCGTCTGACGGTTCGAGTCCACGTCGAGTTTACCAACCTTGATCCTGCCCGCGTACTCCTCGGCGATCGACTCGATGACTGGCCCCACCGCCCGACACGGACCACACCACTCGGCCCAGAAATCGACGACCGCCAAGCCTTCGCCCTGGTCGATTTCCTGCTCGAAGCTATCGTCAGTCAAAGTCATCACATTCTCATTTGCCACGCTACCGTATCCTCCATCCTTAGTGGAAATCCTTCGCACTTCGACCTACGTTCAGCCGGCGATTTGCCGGCGGTTACCGCTTCCGCCGCACCCCCCGTTACTTCCTACTGCAGGCGAGAGCGCGTGGACAGTATCGACCACATCGGAATCGCGGTCAATTCCCTCGCGGAGGCCGTACCCGCCTTCGCAGCTCTGCTCGGACAAAACCCGTCCCCCGCGACCGAGGTTCCCGCGGAACGAGTCAGAATCGTGTTCTTCGGCGAGACGACCGGTCGTGTCGAATTGCTCGAGCCGCTCGATGAAGACTCGCCTATCTCCCGCTTCCTCGCGCGCCGCGGACCCGGAGTACACCACGTTTGCTTCGCGACTCCCGATCTTCCGGCAGCACTGCGCCGTGCCGAGGACCAGGGCATCCAGGTCATCGAGCCACGGATTCGTCATGGCGCCGACGGCACCCGCGTCGCGTTCCTGCATCCGGGATCGACGTCCGGCGTGCTGATCGAGCTCACGGAGCGTGCGCCCTAACAGGACCCCGACGTCAGCGACCCCATGTCCAGTTGCTCGACGAACCATCTCTCCCGGTCGTCCGGTACCGTAAGCACCGGTACGACGACCGAGCCCTTCCGAGTGCCTTCCATACGCACCTCGTAGCGCACTCGGTCGGGACCGTACGAAGCCAGGTTTGCGACGCGCATTTCGTAGCCGTTGTTGCGCAGTAGACGCGCCAGTACGACCATTCGCGCCTCGGTTTCCGCGATCCCGAACTCCTCGACCGCCGGGCCCTCCGCCGTACCGAACACAGCCCACATCTCCGGATAGTCGTCGGCCGCTGCTGCGTCCAGAAAGGCCCGGACGGCAGCTTCAGAAGTGTCTGCTCCGTAAATCCGTTGGCCCGGGATCGGCGCATCGGCGGGCCGGGAGGACGAACTACAGGCCCCCCAGGCGAGAACGAACAGCGCGAACACAGTGGGCGATACTCGTCGCCCGAATACCTTACGGTCTAGCAAACGGCCTCCCGGACCCTCGTTGAATCACCACGCCAGCAACGGACGCAATGTCGCACGTGCGGCCCCGGGGTCAAGACGGGGCAGCCGTCCGAAAGGTTACCTGGTCCTGTTCCCCGATCTCGACGTCGACCCGATCTCCGTCCTCGAATCCACCTTCGAGATAGGCGAGGGCCAACGGGTCGGCCAGGAGACGCTGGATGGCTCTCTTGATCGGCCTGGCCCCATAGGCCGGATCGTAGCCGTCGGCCGCGATTCTGTCCTTGACAGGCTGGCTCACCACCAGCTCGATTTCCCGCTCCGCGAGGCGGCGAGCCAGTCTCGCCAGCTGCAGGTCGACGATAAGCGCCAGGTCGTCCCGGCTGAGTGGACGATACACGAGGATCTCGTCGATCCGGTTCAGGAACTCAGGACGGAACCTCGCCCGGAGAGCCTCCAGTACCGCCTGTTCGACCTGCTCCCAGGACTGATCCTGCCTGTCCTGAATGGACGCGCTCCCGACATTGCTCGTCATGATCACGACGGCATTCCGGAAGTCCACGGTACGGCCCTGTCCGTCGGTCAACCGGCCATCGTCGAGGATCTGCAGCAACGTGTTGAACACGTCGGGGTGGGCCTTTTCGATCTCGTCGAACAGAACGACGCTGTAAGGACGACGGCGGACCTGCTCCGTCAGCTGCCCGCCCTCCTCGTAGCCGACATATCCGGGAGGTGCTCCCAGCAGGCGCGAGACCGCATGCCGCTCCATGTACTCCGACATGTCCAGGCGAACCATCGCCTCTTCATCATCGAACAGGAACTCGGCGAGGGCCCGCGCTGTCTCCGTTTTTCCGACGCCGGTCGGACCCAGGAAAATGAAGCTGCCGATCGGCCGATCCGGATCCTGGAGGCCTGCGCGACTTCGGCGAACGGCATTGGCCACGGCGGAGACCGCCTCCGACTGGCTGATGACCCGCTCGTGGAGATGATCCTCCAGCCGGGTCAGGCGATCGCGCTCGCTCTCCAGCATTCTGGCCACGGGTATGCCCGTCCAGGCGGCGACGACTTCGGCCACGTCCTCAGCTCCGACTTCCTCCTTCAGGAGTCCACCGGCCTCCTGGAGCCGGCCGAGTTCCTGCTCGGCACGTTCGAGGGCCTCTCGCTCACGCGGAATCTGGCCGTAGGTGATTTCCGCCGCTGCCTGAAGGTCGCCGCTTCGCGTAGCCTGCTCCGCGTGCTGCGAGGCCTCTTCGATACGCCTCTTCAACTCGCGCACCTGGTCGATAGCCGCCTTCTCCGCCATCCAGCTCGATTTCAGACCTGCCAGTTGTTCCCTGACGTCGGCGAGGTCCGCTTCGAGGGCCTGGCGCCGAGCTTCCGAGCGCGGATCGTCTTCGCCCTTGAGCGCTTCACGCTCGATCTCCAGTTGGATCCGGCGGCGCTCGAGCACATCGATTTCCTCGGGCATCGAATCGATTTCCATGCGCAGCCGGGAAGCCGCCTCAT
>JARFPW010000344.1 GCA_029288095.1 Gemmatimonadota bacterium | reverse complement strand
CCCCAGGCGGCCCACTGCCACACGACCGCCATCAGGATCGCGAGGATGGCGAGGCGCAGGGTTGTTGCCAGAGCTCGCGACACCAGGCCCCTCTCCTGGGCCAGCCGGAGCGCGAAGTACAGGGGTAAAGCGAGCGTGGTTGCTACCAGCAGGTCGTCCCCGTTGCCGGAGCGCGTGAGGACAGCCAGCAGATCGGCGGGGCCCTCCAACATCTCCATCGGAATGAGCGCCGAAAATACCGCCGCCAGGAGTACGAACGGGAACCTGCGGACCGACGCGGAGGCGTCGGCGATCAGCTGGTCGATCGACGGGAGACGCATGACCCGAATCTACGGCATCGCCGTGCCACGCAACACGCTGGCGGTTGGAACGGGTCCGCTCCTTGGGGGTTCAATTAGGCGTCGATGTACGGGTTGCCTTTGCAGACGGAGTCTCGTGTCATGAAGCACGCCTTGGAAGGACTTTCCCTGCCGTTTAGCCGATCCGCGATCACGGTGGCCGGTGCCGGCCTGGCGCTCGGCCTGTCGGTTGCGGCATGTGAGGACGAGCAGGTCGTGAACGTCGGCATGAACGACGCACCTACTGCGGTCATTGCGGCGGACGTCAATGAGATACCCGAGGGCGACGCGAATGCAACGGTCGTCACGATCAGCGGCACCGGATCCAGTGATCCGGACGGAGACGCGCTGACGTTCTTGTGGTCGGTCCCCGGAGGAACGTTCGAGAACGCGACGAACAACTCGGATCCCACGATACAGGTCACGTTTCCGGGTACCGCGATCGAGCCGGTCTCGTTGACGGTGTCGGATCCAGAAGGGCTCTCCGACAATGCACAACTGACGATCGGTCTCCGGCCGGGTCCGAACGTTGCGCCTGTCGCGGCGTTCACGGCCACGCCGACGACCATACCGGCTGGCGATGGAAACACGACGGTCATCACGCTGGACGCCTCGGACTCGCTGGACCCGGACGGTGACCCGATTACGTTCGCCTGGAATGTGCCCGGCGGCACCTTCGTCGGCGGGACCGATGCCAACAGCGAAGTCGCGCAGATCACATTGCCCGGCACCGGACCGGTCGTGGTGGAGCTGGTTGTGTCGGACGACGGTGGGCTGACGGATCTGGCGCAGTTCGTGATCCAGCTGACCTAGCGGACGACTGCACAGATTCGTCTTGACCGATCCCGATTCGGGGCATACCTTCGGCTGGCTATTGGGCGGGGCTCCCCAGGGGCTCCGCTCATCTGCGTCTAGAGGGGCCTTAGCTCAGCTGGCTAGAGCGCTACGTTGACATCGTAGAGGTCACTGGTTCGAGTCCAGTAGGCCCCACTCGGAGGGCCTTGAAAAGAAGTACATCGGGGGCTGTAGCTCAGTCTGGTTAGAGTGCCGGTCTGTCACACCGGAGGTCGCGGGTTCGAGTCCCGTCAGCCCCGTAGTTCCTTGAAAGCCAGTTGGGGCCGTAGCTCAGTTGGGAGAGCGCATGAATCGCACTCATGAGGTCGCGGGTTCGACTCCCGCCGGCTCCACTTTGGCCGCCACCGTAGCTCAGCGGTAGAGCACTCGATTCGTAATCGAGCGGTCGTCGGTTCAATTCCGACCGGTGGCTCCGCGGGTGTAGCTCAGCTGGTAGAGCGCAACCTTGCCAAGGTTGAGGTCGCCGGTTCGATCCCGGTCACCCGCTTGCGGACAAATTCGGGGCGTGGCTCAGTCCGGTAGAGCGCTGCGTTCGGGACGCAGAGGTCCCCGGTTCAAATCCGGGCGCCCCGACTTGAATACTCGACAGGCCGTGTTCGCGGCGCTCGTCGCCCTCGTCACACTTCTGGCGCCCCCGGTAGCCCGGGGCCAGGACGCCTCCCCGTATCTCGCACTCGACCACTGGGCGTATCCCGTGCTCGAGTCGTGGATCGCCCGCGGGAACATCAACAGCCTGTCACCGTTTACGCGGCCATATCGGATCGCGGACGTACTCGGCGCGGCCGAGCGCCTCGTTGATGCAGATCTGTCGGTTGTCGATGCTGGTCTGCGGGATCGATTGATCGCCGAGCTGGCCCGACCGGCGGGCTCCGCGGACGCTCACGTGGAGTTCGGACTCGAAGGCGGCGGCCGCCTCGTGACCCAGACCCATCCCGATCCGTTGCAGGCAGTCCTCGAGGGCGAGTTTGGCGACACCCGCGTTCTCGAACGATTCGACGCGATCGCCTCCGGGGCATCTCCGTACCTTGCCGGCGGCGTCCGGCTAAGGCGCGACGGCATCTATTCCAACGATCCGAGGTTCCCGGACGGCCAGGTCACGTCGAGACGCGACGGTCTGTTCACCGATGACCTGTCAGTTCGGCTCGAGGAGGCCTACGTAGAGTTTCAGCTTCCCCATGTGCGCGTTGGCTTCGGACGCCTCGACCGGCAGTGGGGTCCAGCCGGCACCGACGGCTTCCTGCGTTCGGCCAACCCGTACAGTCTGGACGAACTTTCATATCGGTTTGGCACGGATCGGGTCTTCCTCATCGGAACGATCGCCGGACCAACGGACTTCGGCGCTGATACGGCGCGCTACGTGTCGATGCACCGGCTCGAGTTCAGACCGAGCGATCGACTCGTGCTGGCCGTGTCCGAGTCTGTCGTCTACGGCGGGCCGGGAGGCCGATTCCAGTTCGCGCTCGCCAACCCGGTCAGCATCTGGCAGATCGCGCTCGACGACGCGGAGATCCCGCACAACAAGCTCGGCCAGGCCGACGTGTGGTGGCAGGCGAGCCGCGGAGTCGTGCTCACCGGCTCCCTGCTGGCGGACGCCACGAACCGCGAGGGCTCATGCTGCCAGATGGGCGGCACCCTGGGGTTCGCGCTCGCGGGGCTCGCGCCGGGGCTCAACGTCCGGGGCCAGGCGACCGTCATCCAGAGCCTGGCCTATCGGACGTCGCTTCCCTGGGAGGAGTACTCCCTGGACCGGGTCGGCTTCGGCTGGGACAAGAGCGACCTCGTGCTCGCGACCCTCGAGGCGGACTGGTTCGCAACGCCGATGCTTCGCCTGAGCCCGCGGCTCGACATCCAGGTGCGAGGCGAGGGCGACTTTCGACAACTGCGTCCACCCTTCGAGGAACTTCCCGACCTGCCTCGGCTCCTTCTCGGCACCTCGGAGACCACACTCCGGCCCGCCATCGGCGGCCGCTGGACCAAAAATGGTCGGTTTCGGCTCGACATCGAGTGGGATGCCGGCCTCTCGATCATCTCGGACTACGGTAATGTCGAGGGCGACGACCGGACCGAGTTCACCGGGTCGCTGTCCATCCGACTGGCAACGCCGCGATGGGGCGTAGACCTGCACTGATTCGATCTGAATCTGTCTTGCATCCGATCAACATCGTGATACCTTCTCGGCACCTTTCGTGCACCTGTCGGCGAACGCAAAACGATACAGAATGATCCCTACCCACAGGTTCTTTGCCGCCCTGCTGGCTGTAGGCGGACTCGCGGGGCTGGCCATTGCCGCCGGCGGGCTGCGCTCGCCGGAGACGCCTGACGCGTCCGCGGCCATCGCAACTCTCCCGGCAACGGCAGCCCAGCAGGCGCGCTCGTTGCCACCTCTGCTTCCGGTGGATGAGTACACGGCGACAGGAATGACCGCCGCCGAGGCCATCGAAGCCCACGAGACCGCCACGGAAGGCCCGGAACAGCCGATTCCGTTCAATCACCGCTTCCACGTCCAGGAAATCGGCATGCAGTGCGCCTATTGCCACGGCGGCACCGAGGCATCACCTATCGCGGCCATCCCGGCGCTCGACTTGTGCATGGGGTGTCACCGGATCGTCGGCGCACAACTCGATCCGATCCTGGATCTCAAGGGATACTGGGATCGCGGCGAGCCTGTGCCGTGGGAGAGGGTCTACAAGCTGGCCGACTTCGTCCAGTTTCCGCATGACGCGCATATCCGCAATGACCTCGAGTGCTCCGAGTGTCACGGAGCCGTCGAGGACATGGACCGGGTCAGCAAGGCAGAGTCGCTCGGCATGGGATGGTGTCTGGCGTGTCACATGGAGGAAGGCGCAGAGTCCGACTACGCGACCGATCGGCTGCTTGCCCAACAGTTCCCGGCTCCGGCCACGCCGGCCGGTCGCCAGTCCGTCGGACTTTACCCGCGCGCGATCGACTCGGCCTATGGAGCGAGCCGCGGTCCGATCGACTGCACGGCCTGCCATTACTGATCCTTGGCAACTGAACGCATGAATAACGGCGATACGAAACCTGACGGAACGGATCCGTCCGCGGAGACCTCGCGGCGCACGTTCCTCAAGGTGCTCGGTGCGGCAGGAGCGGGAGCGGCAACCGTCAGCTGCGGCCCGCCCGACATGGGCGACAAGCTGATCCCCTACCTGATCCCGCCGGAGGATATCGTCCCCGGCACGAACGTGACCTATGCCACCGTCCTCTCCGGCGCGGGACCCGAACCACTGGGTGTGCATGCCCACGTGCGCGACGGCCGCATCATCAAGCTTGAGGGGAATCCGGCGTACCCGAACCGTGGGGCGCTGTCGGCCCTGGCGCATTCGTCCCTGCAGGACCTGTACGACCCTGACCGGATCCCGGGTCCGCGTGAGCGGACGAATGGCGGCATGTCCGACTCCGATTGGGACTCGGCAATCCAGGCGGCCGCCGCCACGATCGGAGCCGGGCGTTCGCTGCTGATCACGCCGCCGGTGACCGGAACGGCAGCCGCCCTGTACGCCGCCTGGTCCGACGCTGTCGGGGCTGAATGGGTGGCCTGGGAGCCGCTCGGCCACGAAGCCATGCGCGCGGCGAACGACATCGCCTTCGGACGACCCGAGGTGCCCCACTACGATCTCGCCGCAGCCGACTACGTGGTGTCGTTCGGCGCCGACTTCATGGCGACATGGCTCGCGCCCGTGGAACTCGCCGGCAGCTTTGCCAGGGCCCGCTCGATGGAGGATGGCGGACCCGCCAAGCTCACGTTCGTTGGTCCGCGTCTGTCACTCACCGGCACGAACGCCGACGAGTGGCTCCCCGCGAGGGCAGGCAGTGAAGTCGCCGTGGCGCTGGCGGTCGCTCACGAAGTCGCCCGCCGGAAGGGTGGCGGCCAGGCAGCGCGGGTCCGGGCGTTGCTCGCACCGTTCACGCCGGAGGCGGCAGCAGCATCGTCCGGAGTGGAGGCCGAGCGGATCGCGGCGCTGGGCGAGGAATTCGCCGGCGCCCGGGCGCCAGTGGCCCTGCCTCCCGATGTTTCCGGGCAGGGCGTGTACGCGACGGAGGTCCACCTCGCCGTCGCGCTGCTCAACTACGTGTCCGGAGCGATCGGAAGAACCATTCGCTTCCAGGGAGGTCCGCAACGGGGCCAGGCGGCATCGTACGCGGAGGTTCGGGCTCTGGCCGAGCGGTTGCGCGAGGGCGAATACCGGACCGTCGTCACGGCGGGCGTCAACCCTGTCTACGCGTTGCCGGAAGCGACCGGATTCGGTGCTGCACTGAGCGACGTCGCCAACCACGTGTCGCTGAACACGCATCTCGACGAGACGGCGGCTACGGCCGGCTGGCTGTTGCCCTCGCATCACGAGCTGGAGGCCTGGGGGGACGCGGAGCTCAGGGCCGGCGAATTCGGGCTCGCGCAGCCGGCGATGCGGCCGGTGTTCGATACGAGGCAGCGTGAAGACATTCTGCTGCAGATCGCCACCGAGCTGGGAATCGACCTGGGCGCGCCGGATTACCGGACGCTGCTGCAGGACTCCTGGCGCGACGCCGCGGGAGCGTCCTTCGACGCCGTGTGGCACGGCGCCCTGAGCGACGGCTCCATGGTCACCCGCCAGGCGGACGGGGCGGAGGCCGCACCCCCCCTCACAGCCGCGGCGGCGAACTACACGTTCACCCTGCCGACGGCCGTGGAGGGACTTTCCCTCGTCCTGTACCCGACAGCCCAGTTCTTCGACGGTCGCGGCGCCAACCGGTCGTGGATGCAGGAGCTACCGGACGCCGTCACCAAAGCAGTCTGGAACTCCTGGGTTGAGATCCACCCCGAGACGGCCGCTCCGCTGGGCATAGAGACCGGCGACCTGGTTGAGGTGACGACGGCGGGCGGCTCGATCCAGGCGCCCGCTGCCGTGTATCGAGGAATCCGGCCCGATGTGATCGCGGTTCCGCTTGGCCAGGGACACACGGAGTACGGTCGCGTGGCGGCAGGTCAGGGTGTGAACGCCCTGGCGCTGCTGGACGGCACGGCCGATCCGCGCAGCGGAGCGCTCGCCTATTCCGGTTCGGCCGCGGAGCTGGCGGCCGTCGGACGACGGGGCGGGCTGAGCGTCATGCAGGGCCACGATATGGACCTCGATCGCGAGATCGCGGAGCTCATCAACGTCGATGCGGCGCTCGCCTCCGCGCAGGCACACCACGTAGACCTCACCGAACTGGTCGAGGCGGCCTGGGATTCCGATCCGAAGAGTCCGTATCGCTGGGGCATGACGATCGACCTCAACGCCTGCAACGGGTGCGGCGCCTGCGTGACCGCATGCTACGCCGAGAACAACATCCCGGCGGTGGGCGACGACCTGTGTGCTCAGGGCCGCGAGATGTCGTGGATGCAGATCATGCGGTACTACGAGGAAACCGAGGACCACGGATTCCAGACGGTCCACGTCCCCGTTCTCTGCCAGCAGTGTGGCGACGCACCCTGTGAGCCGGTATGCCCCGTCTATGCGGCGTATCACACGGGCGAAGGTTTGAATGCCCAGGTCTACAACCGGTGCGTGGGGACGCGCTACTGCGCAAACAACTGTCCGTACAAGGTTCGACGGTTCAATTGGTTTACGTACGAGCACCCGTATCCGCTCAATCTGCAACTGAACCCCGACGTCACGGTGCGATCCACCGGCGTGATGGAGAAGTGCACGTTCTGCGTCCAGCGGATCAACCGGGCGAAGATCGACGCGAAGGCCGACGGGCGGCTCGTAGCGGACGGAGACATCGCTACCGCATGCATGCAGTCGTGCCCGACGCAGGCGATCAGGTTCGGCAACCTCAAAGATCCGGCCAGTGAGGTATCGCGCATCGCGAAGGGGCCGCGCGGCTACGGAATGCTCGAGGAGCTGAATACCCGCCCCGCAATCACGTACCTGAAATCGGTAACGCACGCTCATGTCGCCGAGGGCGGCCATGGCGGCGAGGCGGATCACTAGAATGGCCACTGCCGAATACGACATTCCGGTCGGCCCTCCGCCTAGCCTGGCGGACGCAAATCGCGACATATCGCGGCCGATCGAAACGCCTCCGTGGCGCTTCTGGCTCCTGCTGTCCATTTGCGGCGTCGGCATCCTGGCGGCGGGCACGGCATGGATGATCCAGATCCGCAACGGCATCGGCGTGACCGGGATCAACAATCCCGTCAGCTGGGGCGTTTACATCGTCACGTTCGTGTTCTGGGTCGGTATCGCACACAGCGGCACGTTGATTTCTGCCGTGCTCTACCTGGTGCGTTCGGGCTGGCGAACCACGATCAATCGTGCCGCGGAAGCCATGACGATTTTCGCGGTGATGACAGCGGGCCTGTTCCCGCTGATTCATCTCGGACGCGTGTGGTACTTCTACTATCTGATTCCCTACCCATCGACCCGGTTGATCTGGCCGAACTTCAGGTCACCGCTCGTGTGGGACATGTTCGCGATCGGCACGTACTTCACGATCAGCCTCGTGTTCTGGTACCTGGGCCTGATCCCCGACGTCGCCATGCTGCGGGACAAGTTCACCGGCCTGCGCAAGAAGATCTACGGAATGCTGGCTCTCGGCTGGCAGGGGTCGGTCCGCGACTGGGCGCACTACAGAAGGCTGTATCTGTACCTCGCGGGTATCGCCACGCCGCTGGTGCTTTCGGTGCACAGCGTCGTGTCCTGGGACTTCGCGATGGGCATCGTCCCCGGCTGGCACTCGACGATCTTCGCGCCCTACTTCGTGGCCGGCGCGATCTTCTCGGGCATCGCAATGGTGATCACCTTGATGATCCCGTTGCGCTGGGCGTTCGGCCTCGAGCGGTACATCACGAAGTACCACTTCGACAACATGGCGAAGCTGCTCCTGTTCACGTCGTTGATCGTCGGCTACGCATACGCGATGGAGTACGTGCTGGCCTACTGGTCGGCCGATCCGATCGAGATCGAGAGCTTCAGGTGGCGAGCGACCGGATACTACGCGGGCCCGTTCTGGATCATGGTGTTCTGTAACGTCGTCGTGCCGATGAGCCTGTGGTTCCGTCGTACTCGGAACAGCCTCGCGGCGCTGTTCGTCGTCACGATCTTCGTGAACATCGGGATGTGGTACGAGCGCTTCGTGATCATCGTCACCTCGATCGCCCACGAATACGAGCCCGGCGGTTGGGGAATCTACGTACCGTCATGGGTCGAATTGACGATTATGGTGGGCAGTTTCGCCTGGTTCTTCTTCTGGTTCCTCCTGTTCACCAAGACGCTGCCCACGATCAGCATCGCGGAGGTCAAGGAACACCTGGCCCACCAGCAGGAGCATGGACACTAGAAGCATGTCGAAGAACTGGGGTGGACCGCGCGAATGGCGCTTACGGGGCTCAGCGCAGGAACGACGACGAGTCGTAGCAGAGCTACGGCGAGGAGGAGAGACGAACGATCAGACGCGTAACCGGCGTCGCCCGAAGGGTTGCAGCGGCACAGGGCCATCTCCTGCGTTGCCGCGCCTCGACGTAGCTGGGGCTATGCCTTCGACGCGGCGCCTTGGATCTGGCACTGTGGCGCATGCAACGCGGCCCGCCCCAGTTCTTCGACAGGCTTCCACATGAGCGGCATCCTCGCAGAGTATGACAGCGTCGGCGCAGCGATCGCCGGCATCAAGCGGCTGCGGGCCATGGGGCACGACGATCTCGAGGTGTTCTCGCCGATCCCATACGAGGGCCTCGAGGAGGCGATGGGTATCGTGTCGAGCCCCGTGCGGCGATGGGCCCTGATCGGCGGCATCACCGGCTTTGTGACGGCATACGCCCTCACGGCGCTCACGTCGCTCGCCTATCCGCTGATCACACAGGGCAAGCCGATCGTGTCGCTCCCGGCATATTTCATCATCATGTTCGAACTCACGATCCTGTTCACCGGACTGTTCGGATTCGCCGGCGTGATGTTCCATACGCGCAAGACGCGGCGGCGGATCTCCGGAGCGTACAGGGAATCGTTCTCCGTGGATCGTTACGGCGTGTTCGTGCCCGGCGAGGCGGGCTCCGCCATCGTCGAAGGCGTCATGCGGGATACGGGAGCCGTAGCCGTCGAACCGGAGGTGAGCGCATGAGTTCGATGCGGACCCTCGGTTTCCTCGCACTGCTCGTTTCCGTCGGCATGGCCGGCTGTGACGACCAGGTGAAGCGCGTTCCCTGGTTCCAGACGATGAACCGCCAATCCTCCGTGGAGACCTACGAAGTCGCCGCGATGCGGCCGCCGGACGGCGCGGTACCGCTCGGATCCGCCAGGCACTACGACCTGTTGGCGGCCGATACGATGCTGACGAACCCGGTTGCTGCGGGAACCGATGCGGTGGAGCGCGGTCGCATCCTGTATACCCAGTTCTGCGTGATGTGCCACGGCGACACGGGCGTGGGCGACGGAACGGTCGTGGGTCCGGGCCGGCTGCCTCCATTGCCCACATTGAATCTGTTGACGGACCGGGCGATCGGGCTGTCAGACGGCTACATCTGGGGGATGATCGCCAACGGCAGGGGCGTCATGCCCACGTACCGGCGCATTCCGTCGGACGATCGCTGGTACCTCGTGCACTACATCCGCGAGCTGCAGAATGCGCCGACGCCATCGGTTGACGCGGCCGCCGCAGAATGATTAACGGATACTCCATTGAGCGCTGACTCGACGCAGGCCACCCAGGAACGGATTCTCGATACGATCTCGAGTCGCGTCAGCGCGCTTGCGATGGGGCTGTGGCTCGTCGCCATCGCCATCGGCGTTGCTGGCGTGGTCACGTCACTCGATGCGGAACCGCAGCGCATGTGGCAGGCCATCTGGGTCAATTTCCTCTACTGGACGGCGATCGCGCAGGCCGGTGTGATCTTCGGAGCGATCCTGGTCGCCGCCGGCGGTCACTGGGGGAAACCGTTCCGCCGGGTAGCCGAGGCGACGGGTGCGTTTCTGCCGGTCTCGTTGCTGGTGTTCGCGGCCATGTATTACGGCGCCGAAACCATGTTTCCGTGGATGGGACCGGTCGAGGGTCACGTTAACCTCGACTGGCTTACCCATGACGGCGTCTTTCTGCGGAATGGCGTCCTCCTGGCAGTCTTGTACCTGGCGAGCTTCTACTTCATGCAGGTGTCCTTGCGACCCGACGCTCGACTCATCGCAACCCGACAGACGGGCTGGCGCAACAAGGTTCTGACGGGACTGTCGCGTGGATGGCGGGGTGACGAGGAGGAAGCCGCGCGCTCGAGGCGCATCATGCGCTGGTTGGGGCCGGCGTTGATCGGCCTCTGGGTTCTCGTATTCAGCTTCATGCCCTTCGACATTACGATGTCCCTGATGCCGGGGTTCTACAGCGTGATCTGGGGACCGCTATACTTCATGGCCGGATTGCTGTGTCTGCTGGCGCTCGTCGCGCTCCTCGCGCACCGCTACAAGGAGCGTCACAACCTCGAAGATGTCTGGGGCAAGTGGGAGTTCCACGACCTGGGCAAGTTGATGTTCGCCTTCACGATCTTCTGGGCGTACATCTGGTTCTCCCAGTTCCTGCCGATCTGGTACGGCAACCTGGGGCGGGAGACGATTTTCTTCGAACAGCGGACCGTCAACGGCTTCGGACCCCTGCTGTGGGCGCAGATGGCGCTGGTGTTCCTGATTCCGTTTGCCCTGCTGTTGTGGCGGCGTCCGAAGATGAGTTCGCGCTATCTGTCCATGGTCGCCGTCGTGACCCTCGTGGGCTTCTGGCTGGAACGCTACAACCTGGTCGTCCCGTCAACCTGGCACGGAGACGGGCCTCCGTTCGGCTGGACGGAAGTTGCGATTACAGTCGGCTTCTTGGGGCTGTTCGGGTTGTGCTATTCGGTGTATGCGAGCCTGACCCCGAAACTTCCTATCCATGAATCGCTGGTCAGTGGTGAGCGCTCGGTAGGACCCTGACGGCCGGGCTCCGGCCGGCTCAGTTCATCCGCTCCTTTGCCAGATCCTGCAATTGCTCCGCGGGCAGTGGCGACACCATTACATGCTCCGAGCTATCGTCGCCCCACCGGGTGACGTTGAGTTCCCCTTCCCTGCTGGATCGTAGCTCGCTCGACGCGCGGCCGCCGTCCAGCGGAACCTGGTAGTACACGAGACGCTCGCCCTCGAAATCGTACTCCACCATCGCGCCGCGCCGGCCCTCTACATCGCACACGGCGACGCGGGTGACCGGTGCGTCCAGCAACCGGGCGGGTAACATGCGGTCGCCAAACTGCTCTTCATAGAACGCGGCGACCTGGTTGGCCGTCAGATTTCCGGCCGTGAGCTCTGGAAGGGCTGCCTGGATGTAGTCCTGCACGAACGCGCCATCCGACAGCGGCTCTCCGATTATCTGCGAAATGGACAGGCCACCTGCCAGCAGAACGACCGCCGCGGCAGCCGCCAATGCCGCTTCGGTCCAGGCGGGAAACCGTCGGGGCGTCGCGGCCGGCGTCGTTGCAGTGGAACCCTCCTCCGCCAGGCGAGCCATCAGGACAGCTCGCGCGGGCTCGGGAAACCTGTGCGCCGCAGTCGCGGTCTGCAGCGCCTGGAGGCGACGGCGCAGGTTGGCGTCACGACGCAGGTAGCTCTGGCACTCGGCGCACGATTCGAGGTGCTCGCGTACGTCGGGCGGCAACGCCGGCAACTCGCCCACCTCGTTGAGAGGGCCGAGCCTCTTCAGAATCTGTTCGCAGCGCAAATCCATCGTTATCTAGGGCTCCCGGCCTCTGTCTCGCCTCGCGTGTGTACCACTCTCGGAACGAATCGTGGTCGCGGGCGGTTCCCTAACCCCGACCTCAGGTGGCGAGGGCTTCCCCGATAAGCTTCTGCTGTTCGTGGAGATACATGCTGGCGGTTCCCGGTGCCGGGCTCGCACGCTCGGGTCGGGCCACGACCCTGAGCGCCAACGTGTCACCGGTGATCGCCCGCAACGGCTCGTGTACGAATCGCCAGGCGCCCATGTTCGCCGGCTCCTCCTGCAACCAGACGATTTCCCGCAGGTTGGGCAGACCCGCCACGACCTCGCGAATCTCCTTGTCGGGAAACGGATACAACATCTCGACCCGGGCGACATCGATGGTGCCGGCATCCGGCCACGCGTCCGATCCGGTGAGGTCGTAGAACACCTTTCCGGAGCACAGAATCAGGCGCGTGACTTCGAAGGGGCTGCTCTCGCGAATCCCCGGCAACACCGGTCGGAAGCCGCCGGACGCCAGGGCCTCCGCCGTTGAGCGGGCCGCCGGGTGGCGGAGCAGGCTCTTCGGCGTCATCACGATCAGCGGACGGCGGGCGTCGCAGAGGGCCTGGAGACGCAGCAAATGGAAGTACTGCGCGGGCGTCGTGCAGTTGGCGATCCGCACGTTGTCTTCGGCTGCCAGGTCGAGGAACCTCTCGAGTCGCGCGCTGGAGTGTTCGGGCCCCTGACCTTCGTATCCGTGGGGCAGCAGCAGCACGAGCCGGGATTCCTGGCTCCATTTCGACCGGCCGGACACGATGAACTGGTCGATGATAGCCTGCGAGACGTTGGCGAAATCCCCGAACTGCGCCTCCCACAACACGAGCGCGTCCTCGGCCAGCACACTGTAGCCATACTCGAAGCCGAGCACCGCAACCTCGGATAGCGGACTGTTCCAGACGCGGAACCATGCCTGGTCCTGTGAGATGTGCGACAGGGGCGTGTATCTCTCGCCCGTGTTCGCGTCGTGGAGCACGGAGTGGCGGTGGCTGAACGTGCCTCGCTGTGTGTCCTCACCGGTCAGCCGAATCGGGACGCCCTCCGCCAGCAGCGTGGCGAACGCAAGCGCCTCCGCGTGCCCCCATTCTATCTGCGTCACGAACTGGTCGCGGCGGCGCTCCAGCTGCCGGGCAAGCTTGGGGAACACTGAAAAGTCGTCCGGCCACGAGTGTATCGCGTCGTTCAGGCGGATCAGATCTGCGACGGGTACGGCCGTCGCGACCGACGGGCACGCGGCATACGCGGGCGCCGTCTGTATCTTGGGCTCCGGAGGCGCCTCGGACCCCGCGCTTCCGGTCACCGTCTCCCGGACCGCCTGCATCCGCTGCTCGAATTCCTCGGCCATGGCATCGGCCTCCTCGCGACCGATCGTACCGTCCTCGACAAGCCGATCCACCCACTGGTCCCGCACCGTCGGGTGATGCTTGATCTTCTCGTACATCCGGGGCTGGGTATACGCCGGCTCGTCGCCTTCGTTGTGTCCGTAGCGGCGGTAGCCCACGAGGTCGATGACGATGTCCTCGCCGAACTCGTTGCGGTAGTCCATCCCCAGCCGAATCGCGGCAAGACAGGCCTCCGGATCATCCGCGTTCACGTGTAGGATCGGTATGCGGAAAGCGAGCGCGAGATCGCTTGCGTACCGGGTCGATCTGCTGTCCTCCGGGTCCGTGGTGAAGCCAAGCTGGTTGTTGGCGACGATGTGCAGCGTCCCGCCGGTCTCATAGCCGGGAAGCCGGCACAGGTTCATGGTTTCCGCGACAACTCCCTGCCCGATGAACGCCGAGTCCCCATGCACGAGGATCGGCAGCACGTCCGTCCCGTGGAATTCGTCGAACTTCGCGCGATCACCGTCGGCCACTTCCGACCTCGCCTGGACCAGATGTTCGCGAGCCGCCCTGGCCATTCCTTCGAGCACCGGATTCACGTGTTCCAGGTGGCTGGGATTGGGTGCCAGCTGCACCTCGATCTCACCGGCCGATGTGGTCACCGTGACTCGCGCGCCGAGGTGGTACTTCACATCGCCCGTGCCCGAGACTTCGCTCTGCATCCCCTGGCCGTGATCGCCCTCGAAGTCAGCCATGATCGCCTCGTACGGGCGACCGATCAGGCGGGACAGAACACTCAGGCGGCCGCGATGCGCCATCCCGAGAAACGCGCGCTTGGTGCCTGCCTTCAGAGCCAGCCGCACCGCCGAGCCCAGCATCGGGATCATCATGTCGAGGCCCTCGATCGAGAACCTCTTCTGACCGAGATAGGCGCGATGCAGGAACCGCTCGAAGCCCTCGACTTCGGTCAGGATCTCCAGAACTCTGAGCTGGCTGTCGGCGCTCAACGGCGCGAAGTGCCGCTCCGCCTCGATGTACTCGACCAGCCAATTCCACTGGTCCACGTCTTCCATATGGTCCAGCTCGTAGCCGATGCGTTCGCAATAGACCCGATGGAGGGATCGAATGACGTCGAGAGCCGTATCGCCAAGGCGCTCCAGGCCGATCGCCGCGGCGGGTACCGCGTCCAGGTCCGCCTCCGTGACGCCGTGGAACTCCAGGCGGACGGCCGGATGCCCGGGTGGTTCGGAGCCGAGCGGATCCACAGGAACGAGCAGGTGGCCCAGGGTGCGGTAGTCCTCGGTGAGGGCACCCGCGGCGGCGGCCGACAGGAGCACGTGATCGCTCACCGCCTGATCCGGAGGTGCCGCGGCGGGCGCCGGCACGGGCGATCCATTGGTGGACGGATCCGCCAGGGACGGAGGTATTACGCCCCGATCACGTAGGCTTCGTTCGTATAGCTGGTCGGCGTAGCCGGCGTTGTAGCCATCGGCCTGATGTGGTTCGATCATGGGTCGCCAAAGGTATGCGGTCGGCCCGTCAGGCGCTCGGTTCCGAGCCGATTCGGAGGATGGGATCCTCCCAGTCGGGCTCCAGCGTGACGCCGAGCCCGTCGGCCATGCGATTGATGTAGTTGAAGTAGCTGACGATCTCACACACGTGGAGGATTGCCTCGTCCGACAGCCCGGCCGCTCGCATCGGCTCCAGGTCGTCGGCCGTCATCTCCGCCGGCGACAGGGTGAGCTTCTCTGCGTAGGCAAGCATGGCCTTGCCCCGCGGCGTCAACTCGGCCGTCCGCCAGTCGGCGGCCAGCGCGGGAGCAAACTCTTGATCCGTCAGCCTACGGAGCGCCGCCCCGTGATGCTGCACTCAATAGAAGCAGTCGTTGGCGGCGGATACGACGACGGCGATCGACTCCCGTTCGGCCCTGCTCAACGGAGATTGACCGAACATGAGCGTGCGGTAGAATGCACGGTGGCCGGCGAGCGCTTCGGGATGCAGGGACTGCAGTTCGAGGATGTGCGCCAGCCGATCCTCGCCTGCCGGTCTCGTCGTGTCGATCCAGGGTCCGTCCGTATGCTCCGAGGCCATGTCTGTCTCCTGGTAGTTGGCGCCAGTTTGACCCGTGTGCCGACCGGTCGCAAGAGGATCGGCCGATTGGCCGGAACCTCCGTCGCATCCCCGTCGTTGATCGGGAGCGTTGGAAGATCACCTGCACGGAGAGTCGCCATAGTGAGAACCACGGCCGGATTGCTCGCACTGATATCGCTGGTCGTAGTCCAGCCGGCGTGCGCCCAGTCGTCGGAAGGCCAGGATGCGAACCGGGACGTGGCGCGTCTCAGGGGCAGCGACCGGTGGGCCACGGATTTCTCCGTTTCCTCCGTACCCCTGTCGGAGATTGTGTCGGGCGGGCCGCCGAAGGATGGCATTCCGGCCATCGAGAGCCCCAGGTTCGAACCCGTGAGTGAGGCGGATCGCTGGTTGGGAAACCTGGACCCGGTCCTCGTCGTCGAACTCGCCGGCTCGGTCAAAGGCTACCCGTTGGGCATCCTGATCTGGCACGAGATCGTGAACGACGAATTGTCCGGGGTTCCGCTGACCGTGACGTTCTGTCCCCTGTGCAATACAGCGCTCGTATTCGACCGGCGACTCGGCGGACGCCTGCTCGATTTCGGGACGACCGGACGCCTGCGCCAGTCGGATCTGGTGATGTACGACCGGCAGACGGAGACCTGGTGGCAGCAGGCCGTCGGCGAGGCGATCGTCGGAGAACTGACGGGCGAGCGGCTCACCCTCGTGCCCGCCAACACGCTCGGTTGGGATCGGGCGCGTCGGCTGTATCCGGACATGCTCGTCCTGTCGCGCGATACCGGATTTCCGTCCTACGAATCGTCCGGGCGCTACGGGCAGAACCCGTATCGGGGGTACGACTCCGGGCGCGGTCCCTATCGACGGTTCTTCCAGGGTTCCTTCTCGGACGACTTGCCCGCCATGGAGAGGGTGGTAGCGATCGATGTCGGCGAAGGCTGGGCGGCGGGATTCGCTGATCTTCAGAAGACCGGCGTGGCACACGGTGCCGTGGACGACCAAGCGTTCGTCGTGTTCTGGGCCCCGGGTGCGGCCAGCGCACTCGACGATTCACGAATCGCCGCGGGACGGGACGTGGGCCAGACGGCCGCGTTCTCCCGCGTGCTGAACGGCCGCACACTCACCTTTGAGGCGACGGAAGACGGCCGCTACCGGGACCTGGAAACCGGCTCGAACTGGGACCTGGCCGGACGTGCCGTGGGCGGACCGCTCGAAGCCAGCCGGCTCGCACCGGTGGCGCACGGCAACCACTTCTGGTTCGCCTGGACGGCGTTCCGGCCCGAATCCCTACTATGGCGCGCCGACTAGCCCGGGCGCCTGTCAGCCGGTGAACACTCCGCGCAGCGCGGCCGAGATGATCCCGTACGCCAGACCACCGAGGATTCCTGACAGGATCGCTTTGCCCGTCGAAACGTCCAGCGCCTGCCGAATCGCTACCACCATCGCCGCGAGCCACCATAGCCCGACCACGATCCCGACGATCCACCCGAGGAACGGGAATGCCGCGAAGATGATCAGGATTCCCGGGCTGGCCGCGAAACCCAGCGTGCGGAGGACTTCTCCCCACGTCGCGTCGCCGCCGAACAGCCGGGTCCCGATCAGGTAGATCAGCCCGGCACCACAGAACCATCCGAGAAGAGCGGTAAGTATGCCGCCGACGACTGCATCGCTCGTCGCAAGGCCGGCCGCTCCCGCCTGCAGGA
>JARFPW010000322.1 GCA_029288095.1 Gemmatimonadota bacterium | reverse complement strand
GCCGTTGTCTCGATGACGGAGTACAGGTTCTCCAGCGACGGGCCACCCGCCGCCTGGACCTCGAGATCGAGCACATCGGACAGAACGGTGAAAGTCGAGCGATCGGTGAGGATGTACGAACGGCGTTCCGAGGCCAGCGTGAGAGACGCCCCCATTCCCTGGCCGGCCTCCAGGTACCACTCGCCGGCGGGCTCGACTCCCGCCACTTTCCACATCGAGCGCTCGCGCATGTGGGTGCCCGAGTCGTCCCCGCGGGACACGAACGATACTTCCGCTTCGGCGATCGCGCGTAGCGCCGCCGGCCCAGGGTCCGGATCGTCCAGGACCCGAAGGTCGGCCGGGTCTTCGCCCGGCCCGGCGATCACGAAATCGTTCCTCATGCAGGTGATGCGGCTGCGCCCATGGCCGGCCCGCATGAACTCCAGTTCAGCCGGAGGAGCGTGAACCAGCAGAAGGTCGGCATCGCCGCGTCTTCCGAGGGCGAGAGCCTGGCCGGTACCCACGGAAAGAACCCGGACGTTGAGGTCCGGGTTCTCCGCCTCGAAAGCCGCGACCAGCGAATCCAGAAGTCCCGTGTCGTACAGCGAAGTGGTGGTACCCAGGACCACGGTGCCCGCATCGGGTGCCCTGCCGCACCCCGACAGGCCCACCACCAGGCCGAGCGCTATCCCGATCACGCGGTGGGAGCAGGATGTGAATTTCGCTTTGTGCCGCATCGTCATTCCACTCAAGCCGTTTCTCTCAAGGCGACAGGTGTGATATACTTTCTGACTGCAGCGAGTGTCGGCCGCCGGGCTCCCGTCAGGCGACTCACCCGCCGCCGGGACCCGCACACGCCTTCGGAGGAGCGAGCATGGGAATCTACCGCGTCCTGTACTATTCCACTGTCACCGTCGGCAGTGGCGGCCGAATCACGATCCCGCAGGATATGCGAGACGATCTGGACCTGCAGGACGGCGACACCCTCACCGCCCGCATGGAGGGCAGTGAAACAGGTCAAAAGCAGCTCACGATCTGGAAGCAACGAGAAGGCTGAGCATTCGGGCGGTCAGCCGGGCGCCTGCCCGAAGTTGATCGCCATCGCACCGAACACGAGGTCGATGTGCCCGCAGCGCACGAATCCGTGCCGCTGCATGAGTTCCGTCACCCCCCTCTGCGCGGGGTACTGCCGGAGCGATTCCGGTATGTACCGGTAGGACTCCACGTCCCGGTGCAGTACCCACCCCGCGACCGAAGTCGAGTAATCCAGATACCGTAAATACCACCGATCCAGCCAGTCCGGTTCGGCTCTTCCGAAATCCAGTGAGACGAGGCGTCCTCCCGGCGCCAGGCACCTCAGGACCTCCCCGATGCACCAGCTCAGGTCCGGGAAATTTCGCAATCCGTATCCAACCAGCACGCGATCGATACTGCCATCGGGAAATGGGAGATAGGTGGCATCGCACTGGACCCACTGCACTCCGGAAGACTCCGGCCTGGCCCTCCCGGCCGCCATCATTTCCCATGTCAAATCGGCAGCGATGACGGTTTTCGCACCGGCATATTTCGCCGTCCGTATGGCGAAATCCCCTGTCCCGGCGGCGAGGTCGAGCACGACATCGCCCGTGCGAATCTCCGCCAGACCCAGGGCCAGGCGCTTCCAGGCGCGGTGCCGACCCATCGACATCAGGTCGTTCGTCAGGTCATAGCGCCCGGCAATCCGGCCAAAAAGGGACCTTACGTACCGTCTCTTGGCCGCCGGAGCTTCGATCTGGTCCTGAATCCGGGTCGCGAGGCGATCGCTCGTCATGGAGCGAACGATCACGGCATGGGCCATGCGCTGTCAATGACGGATCAATTGGTGACGATGACCGAACGTATTCGAACCGCGGGACATCGAAACCGTGCAACAATCTCAGGGTAGCAGACCTCATAAGGTCAAAGAGTGGTTCACCACGGAGGAGTCATGGTTGCCAGGAATCTGTGGAAGACGCGGCGCTCGCTAGGCGTTCCTCTGGTGTTGCTCCTGCTCGCCCTCACGGCGACGGCGTGCAGTAACAAGCACGTCACGCGGGTCGAGCCGGACACGGTCACGGACCTCTCCGGTGCGTGGAACGACACCGATTCGCGGCTGGTGGCCAACGCGCTCATCGAGCAGAGCGTCACCGGGCCGTGGCTCGAGCGGTACTACAACAACCACGGTGGTGACTCGCCAGCCGTAATCGTGGGCGAGTTCCGGAACCGCACCTCGGAGCATATCGAGGTCACCGTATTCGTGCGGGACGTGGAGTTCGCCTACATCAACTCGGGCCTGGTCACGGTGGTGGCGAGCGCCGAGGAGCGCGAGGAAATCCGCGGCGAACGCGACGATCAGCAAGATTTCTCCCGCGCCGACACGCGGGCCCGCCTCGGGCAGGAGCTCGGCGCGAACTACATCCTGCAGGGCGACCTGACGTCGATCCAGGACGAAGAGGAGACGACCCGACTCGGCGTAAGCCGCAAGGAGGCGATCGTCTTCTACCAGGTGGACGCCCGCCTGATCGACCTGGAGACGAACGCCGTCGTGTGGGCCGGACAGCACGAGATCAAGAAGTACATCGAACGGCAGCCGTTCGGGCTCTGATCAGGCGATCGAGCTCGATTCCGGGTCCCGCCGGTGCGGGACCACCATACGGGAGAGAACGATGAAACGGACGTTCCTGTTGCTGGCTCTGGCCGCGATCGCGGCATGCG
>JARFPW010000319.1 GCA_029288095.1 Gemmatimonadota bacterium | reverse complement strand
ATGTCGAAGAACCCCTGGAGCTGATGCTGATGAAAGTCGATCGTGATCAGTCGGTCCGCGCCCGCCGCCACGATGAGGTTTGCCATCAGCTTGGCCGCGATCGACACTCGCGGCTGGTCTTTGCGATCCTGTCGCGAATAGCCGAAATACGGCACCACTGCCGTCACCCGGGCCGCGGACGCCCGTTTCGCTGCATCGATTAGAAGCAGCAACTCCAGCAAGTTTTCCGCTGGCGGGTTCGTCGGCTGGATTACAAAGACGTCCCTGCCCCGAACATTCTCGTCGATCCGGACGAAGATCTCTCCGTCTGCAAACCGTCGCACCGTCAAGTCACACAACGGCTGATCCAGTTCCTCAGATATCCTGGCCGCCAAGCCTGGATTGGCCGTCCCCGTCATGACCATCATCGGCGTGCCGGTCGCCGAGACTTCAGACATCGGATTCCGCCTCGCTGTTTGTTGCGTGAATGAGCGTATGAAAACCTCGACCACACCGAGCCAACGCGCTCGGAGAACAGCCCACAATGTTATGAGTGGATATGGTTGTCGTCAAACCGCAGCTGAGCCACGCCCGACACCGGTCATCGCCCTTTCGAACGCAGATGCGCCGGTGATCGGGCGATCGCACACATGGCTTCGGCAAATGTAAGCAGTCGCCGCTCCATCCACCGCGTTCATGGTCTGTGTAAACGGCGCCACTTGGGCCAGGCGCTGGCACACGGATTCATCCCGCACAGGCTTGAACAGCAGCGAGACTCTCGGAAGAAAGCGCCCCTGCACGAGGGACAGCATCTGCTGCGTCTCGGGATCGCCCGGATCCCCGACGACTACTATCTGAAGGGCCTCGCCCTCGAGAAGGTCTACTGCCCGGAGGAGAGCCGTGTGGGCAGTGGGCGCCGAGGACACGCGACCGCCAAGGACATCGAGCAGCCGGTGAGCAGCCGTTTCGTACTCGCTGTTCCCGGTGAGGTGAGACAGCCGGATAAGCACCTCTGCGGAAACGGAGTTGGCGGATGGGATCGCCCCGTCGGCCGACTGAATCACCCGAACGAGGGTCGTCTCCCCGGCATCGGACGTTCCGAACAATCCCCCACCCGGCGCCTCGAAGCCCGCCAGCAGCTCATCGACGACTCCGCGGGCTCGATCCAGCCACACCGGATCGAACGTCGCCCCATAGAGTTCGATGAGGCCCCATGCCAGAAAGGCGAAGTCGTCCGCCATCGCCGGAATCGCGGCGTCACCGGATCGCCAGCGGTGAAGCAACGATAAGTCCGGAGCCCTCAGATCGTCATGAAGGAAGTTGGCGCATTTGATGGCCGCTTCGACGAACCGGGATTCCGGCAGCGCGGCGCCCGCCCGGGCCAGCGCCGCGATCGCCAGTCCATTCCAGTCCGTGAGCACTTTGTCATCAAGCTCGGGACGTACGCGCGAGTTCCGGAACTCCAACAGAGCGCGCCGGGTTGTCCGCAGCCTGTCGGCTACGGTATCCACGGTACCTCCGTGATCGAGCGCCAGCTCGTGGGCGTCGCGGGCCAGGACCAGGATGTTCGTGCCGGGTCTACGGCCGGTGGATTCCTCGCGGAAGTTGCCCTCCGGCTCTACACCAAACGCCTCGATTGCCAACTCCAGCTCGGCATCGTCGGTCAGGACGGCTGCGATTTCGGCCTCGGTCCAGACGTAGAATTTCCCTTCCTCGCCCTCGCTGTCCGCGTCTTCCGCCGAGTAAAATCCTCCGGCGGGATCCGCCAGGTCGGCGAGTACGTAGTCGAGGGTCGCCCGCGCCGCGCTCGCGAATCGTAGTTCGCCCGTGGCAACCCAGGTTTCCGCATAAGCCATAGCCATCAAGGCCTGGTCGTACAGCATCTTTTCGAAATGGGGGAGACGCCACTCGGCATCCGTCGAGTAGCGATGGAACCCGCCGGCGAGCTGGTCGTTGATACCGCCACGCCGCATGGCGTCGAGTGTGAACGTGACCATCTCGAGCAGGTCCGGGTCGCCGGTCCGATCCCACGACCGCAGAAGGAATGTCAGCGTGTGCGGAGAAGGGAATTTCGGCGGCGGCGTAAAGCCGCCGAACCGGGAATCGAAGCCGGACCGCAGCGCCCGGGCGGCTGCTTCGAGCTCCGGTGTTCCGGGTGCCGGCCCCGGCGGCACCTGGGTCGCGACCCGAAGAGCCTCCACGATCTCCTCCGAGGACCTGTCTACATCGCCACGACGGGCCGTCCACAGGTCGGCAAGGCGCGGCAGGAGGTCCAGCATCCCGATGCGGCCCCGCTGCGATTCCCGGGGGATGTACGTCGTCACGAAGAAGGGAGCCCGATCGGGAGTGAGGATCGCTGTCAGGGGCCAGCCGCCATGACCGGCCATCATCTGGCACACTGTCATGTAAACAGAGTCGACGTCGGGTCGCTCCTCCCTGTCGACCTTCACGGAGACGAAGTGTCGATTGAGCAGATCGGCGACGGCCTCATCCTCGAAAGACTCGTGCGCCATGACGTGGCACCAGTGGCAGGTCGCATATCCGATCGACAGAAACACGGGACGATCCAGTTCCCTCGCCCGATCGAACGCGGCGTCACCCCACGGCTGCCAGGCGACCGGATTGTCGGCGTGCTGCCTCAGGTAGGGGCTCTGTTCGGTTGACAGCAGGTTCTCACCCATTGGACCTCGTCGCGGGAAGGCGGTTGGCAAGTTGGCCCCCCAGGATTCGAACCTGGATTACCGGCTCCAAAGGCCGGGGTCTTGCCATTAGACGAGGGGCCACTACACCCGGGTGGCAAACTCCCGGTTCAGGCCGAACTGGTCAACCTGGCTCTTCCGGCGCTCCGGCCCCATCCGTCCACGTCGAGATCAGCTTCCACTTCTGGCCGATGGCCGGGCTGCCAGAGAGTTCCGTCGCCGCGCGATCCCGCGCCGCGGTGCTTTGGTAGATGCCGGCCAGGCAGGATCCGGACCCGCACAATGTTGTCAGCGCGGGCCCCGTACCTGCCAGCTCATCTGCCGCTGCTCGCAGCTCCGGGCGACGAAGGAACACAGCTTCGGCCAGGTCGTTACCGGCGATCCCGTCGACAACACCCCAATCTCCCAGCTCGCTTGAGTCCGGGAGTCGACCCGGCTCTGTGCGGGACTGCGCGCCGCTCTCGACAGCGGTTCGTCGCCAGGCATAGGCGTCACGTGCCGATACGCCGAAGTCGGGCACCACGATGAGTACGGCCCGCGATGGGGGTGGTGCCAGCGGCAGCACCCGGTCTCCGCGCCCCGTGGCAAAGGCGTAGGGCACGTCCGCAACGAAAAACGGCACATCGCTGCCCAGCTGTCCTGCCAGCTTCATCAATCGTGCGTCGTCGAGTGGGCGATCGTACAGCTGGTTCAGGCCGATCAGGACGCTGGCAGCATCGGAGCTACCGCCGCCGAGGCCGGCGGCTACCGGAATGCGCTTGCAGAGGCGTATGGATGCCTCGGGTGTTCGCCCGGACTCCGCGAAGAATGCATCAGCCGCGCGCCACACGATGTTGGCTGGTCCGGGCGGTACGTCGAAGTCGCCGACAACCTCCAGCTGCAGGCTCGGCGCCCGGTCGATCACGACCTCGTCGGCCAGACCAAGCCGCAGAAACAACGTCTCGATCAAATGGTATCCGTCGGCGCCCACTCCCAACACACGAAGGCAGAGGTTGATCTTCGCGGGAGCCCGGGATGTCACGATTGGACGGCACCGCCGCGGCTCACGTCCGTAAGGCGCAGCCCGATCCGCCGCAGGTACAGAAGTCCGAGCACGGTCACAGGGATCAGCGTGAGGATGTGGTAACTCGTCGCAAAGCCGACCATGGCGGCTTCCGGCACGTCCCAGATTCCCAGGCCCAGACGGGTCGCGGCCTCGAACACCCCGAAGAAGCCGGGCGTGGAGGGAGCGGCGACTGCAAAGGCGATCATTGCCTGGACGAAGATCGCCCCGGTGAATCCGGGAGCCGTGATGTCGAAAGCCAGCAGCCCCAGCCAGATCGACGCGGCAAGACAGAGCCAGACCGCGATGCTCCAGCCGAGTGCCCGCACGAACACACCGGTGCTACTCAAGGCGCCGAGACCCCGAACAAAGGAATCGACGAGCCCTCGGGCGCGATCGGCCAGCCGGTGAGGGACGGCCCGACCAAGGGTGCGGTCCCACCACACCAGCGTGCCGGCGGGACGCCGGGCAGCCATCCAAAGAAGCCCGAATCCCGCGAGGAATACGATCGCTCCCACGATCGCGGTACGCTGGACGAGCTCCGCCGCCGAGCTTTCGCCCAGCGGAAAGTCCGGCAGGAGAATCGTCGTAAACAACAGGACGGCCAGGACCAACCCGTCGAGGACCCGCTCCACAACGAGCGACCCGATGCTCCCGCCCAGCGGAATCCGGGCTACGCTTGCCAGCACGTACGCACGAATGAACTCCCCCAGGCGAGCCGGTAACACGTTGTTGGCGGCGAATCCGGCACAAGTAGCTCCGAAACGGGTGTCGAAGTCCGTCCCTTCATGCCGAGGTTCGAGGAGGACCCGCCACCGGAGCGCGCGCAGCACGAAGCTGAACGTGGCAACCACGACGGCGGCGATCATCAGCCATGGATCTGCCGCCTTGAGCTCGGCCCACACCTCCGCAGGCGAGACGTCCCGCAGAACCCACCATAGCAGAAGCACCGTGATCAAGAGACCGATCGCGGCCTTCAGGCGGGGGCTCACGTGTCCTGCGACCGGGGCAGTGACCGGGCCTGGCGTACGAGGCTGTTCATCTCGGCAACGGCGCGCTCCATTCCGACCATCAGCGCTCGACTTACGACGGAATGTCCGATGTTCAGTTCCTCGCAGACCTCGATCGAGGCGACCGGCGAGACATTCCGGTACGTCAGCCCGTGGCCGGCGTGGACGGCGAGCCCCAGATCTCGACCCAGGAGGGCCGCGGCTTCGAGGCGCTGAAGCTGGTCCGTGCGACCGGAGCCGCTTGCGTTCGCATACTCGCCGGTGTGGAGCTCGACGGCGTCGACTCCGACCTCAGCGGAGCGGCGCACGACGGCCGGATCGGGATCGATGAACAGAGAAGTCCGGATGCCGGCCTCGGCGAGATCG
>JARFPW010000279.1 GCA_029288095.1 Gemmatimonadota bacterium | reverse complement strand
GCCCAATGTTGCGCAGGCGACTGTCCCGCCCCTCTTGCCGCCGGACACGGTGTTCGGCGGCCATATCCAACGGACCGGAGGACACCCGCATGCGAAGTTCTCACCTGTGTATGGCCGCGATGCTGCTAGCTATGCCGGCGACCTTGCTTGCACAGGATTACGACGAAGAGCCGAAGCACACGGATGCGCACGCAGCGATCGCGGAGGCTGCCGAAGCCATGGAGGCATCATGGAATGCGCACGACTGGGTGGCGGTCGCGGAGGTGTACACGGAGGATGCGATCGTAATGCCACCCGGGGTGGAAGCCGCCCAGGGGAGAGAGGCGATCGCGGCCCTGTTCGAAGGTATCGAGGGTGTGAATCTCGATCTTCAAACTGAGGAAGTCTTTGCCGTCGAGGGTGCCGCGCTGGAGGTCGGGAGCTGGGTCATGACGGCGGACGACGGCACTCACCTCGATCATGGCGACTACATGGCGGCTTGGACCCGTACGGACGATGGATGGAAGATGGCCCGCGACATGTGGAACTCGAACATGGGCCCGCCGTCCGCCGGCAACTGAAATCACTCTGCTCATAGCGCAGCAGGGGAGCCCGTGTCGATCGCCGACGCGGGCTCCCGGTGTTTCAGAGATCTTTGTTGGTCGTTCCTGGTGAGACAGCCAGCATGAGCGCCGCGCCGATCAACTCCGCGGCGATAACCCACAGCCGGCTCAGCACCGCCACCGCACCGGCGATCCCCGCGCCTCCAACCACACCGGCGAGCAGCACCGTGATGATCAGTTCGCGGGCCCCGAGGCCGGCAGGCGCAATGAAGAATAGATACCCCACCAGGAATGACAGGGCGTTGATCCCGGCGAGAATCGGGATCGCCTCGTAGGGCACGCCGACGACGGCATCCAGAAAGAGGTAAAACGCCAGTCCGTACAGCCCCCAATACACGATTGCGGCGCTCACGATGACGATACCGTCCGCCCAACTTCCCTCCCACACCAGCACATCCCTGTGGACGGCTTGCGGTACGAGTCTGAGTGCGCCGTTGATGACGGCCGGGTGACAGAAGCCGAACGCGGCGGCCGCCGCGGCAGCCAGCGTGGTCCATGCAGGCACGTCGAGGCCGAGTACGGAAAGAGGCAGAGTAGCCGCGGATACGACGCCGGCTGCCAGTAGACCAAACCCCATGTAGACGACGAGAGAGGTGAGCACGATGGCCGGCGCCAGACCCGCACGCCTCGCCAGCGTGGCCGCGGCGACGAACTGCCAGATCTTCCCCGGAGTGTACCGGCCGAGGCTGGAAAGGAACCAGATTCTGGCCAGCGACTTCCAGCTGCCCCGGGCGGACTCGAAGCGGAGGAGCACACGGTACCAGACGGCGACGGCAAACCCGAGCACGGCTACCAGGGCGCATGTGCCGAGAACAAGCCGAGCCCAGTCGATGGACCAGGGATGCGCCTGCACCTGTTCCCAGTTGTTCGCGACCGTGGCAACCACGAATCCCAATGTGACGACGACAAACCCGACGGTGAGGGAACGGCGGGCCAGCGAAGGGGCTTCCTGGGGTGCCTTCACGCGGCTGCCGTGTGGCGCGGCGATTTCAAGGATCGCCATCCGATCCAAGCCCCGTACGCGAGCAGGAGTGCCAGGCAGACCAGGTAGATCATCAGCCCTGTATAGAGAGAAGGCGGCCGGAACCTGGTCTCTACCGTGTGCTCACCAGCGCCCACCACGACGCCCTGAAACGTGTGGTTCACCCGGACCACCGGCGTCTCGACTCCGTCCACCGTGGCCACCCATCCGGGGTACCAGTTTTCGGCGATCACGAGCAGGGCCTCACGATCGGTGGATGTCGATACCACCAGGCGATCATCGCCCAGCTCCTCTATGAAGGCCTCGCCATCCAGCGGCCCAACCTCCAGTGGCGATGCTAACGGCTCGGCGATAAACGCCGTCTGCGCAGGGTCCCACTCAGCCTCGAGCATTCGGGTGAGTGCGCCATCGGGCTCCGTTACGACCTCCACGTCGGAAACGAGCCAGGCGCGCGGCATGGCGGCGGCATTCTGGTAGATTGCCGCTCCCGGTCCCCCGTGAACCAGCCTCCATCCCGGAACGGGCAATTCGGCCATCGATATGATGTACCGGATATTGCCGGCGCCTATATACCGCGTCGGAGTGCCGTCCTGAACAGCGCGCTGAATACTGGCGGCGAAGTTGTGGTAATCCGTGTAGACCTGCTCTCCCGCGCCCAGGTACTCGTTGTAGCGCTGCAACTGGTTCCCGTGCTCGCCCGATGCCTGCTCGATGCCAAATCTCATGGGATAGTTGCCGTGTCCGCGGTAGGCGCCGCCAAGCGACGGGAAGTCCATCACCCAGACGCGGAACGGGCGCTCCTGGGCACGCAGGAACGACATCACGTCGTCCGACCGGAATAGAACGGCCTCGGGCTCCGTGGTCTCGAAGAACTGCCGATCGATCGACCACAGGTCGGCGACAGTTATCACGGCGAGCAAGGCAGTCGCGAGTCCCGCGGCGATTCGACCCCGGAGCCAGACCCACAGTGTCGCCGCGACCAGTGCGGACACGACCGCGAACCGGAACCATCCCGCCGCCGCCCCGTCAGCCGCCGACGCGGCAGTCCCCAACGTGAGCCCGCCGAGGATCGCGAGTCCCGAGAGACCGGCCAGGACGGCCAGCACCCGGGAGAGTGCCGGGTCGTGACCGTCTGCCGAGCCGCCGCCGAGCGCAGCCTGCCGTCGCTCTCGAACGACCGCCAGCCGCTCCAGCGTGATGGCAGCCATCGCGGTGAGCGCGATCGGGATCAGGATGTAGCCCATATCGGGAGTCCGGAATCCGCGGGTCCCCGGCAGCACGGCGTAGTAGAGCCTGTACAGGGGGGTGTTTCCACCGAACGCGATCGAGAGGGAAAACAGGCTGAGGCCCGCAAAAAACAACCAATACGCATTCCTGCGCGAGTAGAGCAGGCCGAGGGCAAGGAGCACGAGAGCGAACGCGCCGACGTACTCCGTGTGCAGCTTGAACGAGTTCTCTCCGCCAAGCTCACCGGTGGCCTGAAATTTCCTCTGAATCCTCTCGGTGTACATCTCGCGGATCCCCGCCTGTTCGGGCACGGCCATCGCGATAACGTGTTGCGGGGCCATCGAGTAGCTGACGGCATACTCGTATCCACGGCCTTCTCCCCCGCGCGGCGATTGATCCACGTAGTCCAGGAACGGGAGGAAGTTCACCGCATTCAGCGCGAAGGCGAAGACGATGGCGGCCACTCCGAGGGCGACACGTCGGGCCAGGGGTCTCGTCTTGCGCACCCACCCGAACTTGATGAGCAGGAACAAGCTCCACAGCGCTCCGCCCAGCAGCACGTAGTAGGCGGTCTGGATCTGGAAGGAGAGCATCGCGAAACCGATCGTTGCGCTTG
Source organism: Gemmatimonadota bacterium (assembly GCA_029288095.1). Classification (GTDB taxonomy): domain Bacteria; phylum Gemmatimonadota; class Gemmatimonadetes; order Palauibacterales; family Palauibacteraceae; genus JARFPW01. The sequence goes on along the minus strand of JARFPW010000279.1, from coordinate 1,040 downwards.
CGCCGACGAACGGTGCCAGGTGTCCGGTGCGGATACCGCGATGCAGGAAGTAGAAGAACAGCGGCCCGGAACTCAGGCCGATCATCCGGCCATCATGTCCCGCCAGCACCCAGGACATGAACTGGCCAGTAAACTGAAACGAAAGACCCGCGATGAATGCGATCCAGCGTCGTGATCCCAGTTCGCGCGCCAGCAGATAGGCGCCAAACCCGGCAACCGTCGTCTGGATCACATAGATCGCCGGAAAGATCCGGGTAGCCGGCAGCACCAGGTCCGCGAGGAACCTGAACGGATACCAGGTCATTCCCGGGTTCGCGTACCACGGAAGCCCCCCATAGACGTGGGGAAGCCACGTCGGCATGTCGCCCCGTCCGAACGTGGCCGACAGCCACTCCTGATAGAAGATCGCAGCGTGCGTGTAATCGATCCCGAAGATCTGTCGGTCCGGCAGGAAGGCGGGCAGGAAGTAGATGAACGCCAGCCCGAAGTAGATACCGAGGGCGGCCAGCGCACCCGGGAAGGGAACGCTACCGTCCGCCGGCTCGCGACCGGCAGACGCCGGCGGCCGAGACTGCTTCTTCCTTGTACGCCTGCTCGTCATTGCTGCCTTCGCTTGCAGGGCGTTGATCGCCCGACCGGTTGATCCCCGGGGCGGAAACTGCGCTGTCGGGGGTGGGGCGAACAACCGCAGCCGGCTAGACGCGCTCGCCGAGCAGGGTCTCGTAGATCTCCACGTGTCGACGTACGAGACGGTCGAGACCCCAGCGCTCCTGCACGCGACTCCGAGCGCGGGCCCCGAGGTCAGCCAGGTCCGTACGCGTCAGCAACTCGGCCACCCGGTCCGCCAGATCGTCCGGATCCGCCGGTTTGAAATGCGTGCCCACATCCTCATCGATCAATTCGAGGAGACCTCCCACGCCCGAGGCGGCCACGGGGCGTCCACACGCCATCGCCTCCAACGCCGCGATGCTGGTCGCCTCCATCAACGACGGAAGGACGATGATTTCGCCGGAGGACAGGAGAGCGGGCATCTCCTGTCT
>JARFPW010000178.1 GCA_029288095.1 Gemmatimonadota bacterium | reverse complement strand
TCGATGTCGGCTTATCGCATCCTGGGGCTGGAGAAGGTCCCAAGGGTCGGGCTGTTCGCCCGTTAAAGCGGTACATGAGCTGGGTTTAGAACGTCGTGAGACAGTTCGGTCTGTATCCGCCGTGGGCGTTGGAGATTTGAGAGGAGCCGCTCCTAGTACGAGAGGACCGGAGTGGACTGACCGCTGGTGTACCTGTTGTCCCGCCAGGGGCATCGCAGGGTAGCTACGTCGGGCCGGGATAACCGCTGAAAGCATCTAAGTGGGAAGCCCCCCTCAAGATGAGATCTCCCGCACCGTAAGGTGCCTGAAGGCCCGCAGGAGACGACTGCGTTGATAGGCGGCAGGTGTAAGCGTGGCGACACGCTCAGCCGAGCCGTACTAATCGGCCGTGCGGCTTGATCCTTCTTATACTGACACACTCCATCTCATTTGTATCCTGTGTACAGCACACGACTACTCCCCCTTCTCATTTTATTCGACACGAAAGGTGTCGGTGGCTCTCGCGAGGGGGACACACCTGGTCCCATCCCGAACCCAGCAGTTAAGCCCCTCAGCGCCGATGGTACTGCGGCTCGCCGTGGGAGAGTAGGTCGCCGCCGGCTCCCCTTATGAAGCCCCACCCGGTCCAAGTGACCCGGTGGGGTTTCGTGCGTCTGGCAGCTCAACGCCCTGACGCGTGTTGCCACCCCAACTCTTGCATGAGAGTATTCCGGACGCCCAACCCGCTAGAGGTTCTCATTCACCCGGGCATCGGAAACGCGGATGGACGGACACGCCACCGACTCACCGGTCACGGTGTCACGCGAGGACTCGGTCGTCACCCTGCGGTTGAAGCGACCGGCCCGCATGAACGCCGTTTGTCTCGACCTGTACCAGGTACTTGATGAACACCTGGCGAGCTGCGAAGACGACCCGGACGTCAGGGTGTTGATCATCACCGGATCCGGGCGGGCGTTTTCCGTGGGGGCGGATCTCGAGGCGCATGCGCGAGGTACGGGAGGCGCGGAAGCGAGAGCGCGGTATGTAGAGGCGGCCCAATCTGTGAATCGGCGGATTCAGACCATGCCCAAGGTCGTGGTGGGTGCCGCCAACGGCCATGCAATCGGGGCCGGGTTCGAGCTTCTGCTGGCCTGCGATTTATCGGTGGTGGCGGAAGACGCGAAGTTCAGGCTTCCGGAGGCTGCGCTCGGCACCTTCGTCGGTGGAGGCGTGACGCGCGGGCTCGTGAGACGCGTCGGACGAGCGAGAGCAAACGAGATCCTCCTGCTCTGCCCGATGATGTCGGGGAGACAGGTCCGTGACGCGGGACTGGTCACTCGGGCCGTGCCCGCGTCCGAGGTAGTAGCCACTGCCGGGAAGCTGGCGAGGGAAGTGGCCCTCAAGGCGCCCCAGTCCGTCTCACGATTGAAAAGGGTGTTGAACGAAGCCGAGGGAGCGACGCTGGACGCCGTGCTTCGCATGGAGGCGGAAGCTCTTCTGGCATGCATGGACACCGAGGACTGGGCGGAAGGGATCGCGGCGTTCAGGGAGAAGCGCGAGCCGAGGTTTCGCGGGACGTGACGTCGCCGGTTCTTCATCGCATCCTCGCTCCATCCTCCGTCGCAGTCATCGGTGCGTCGCAGGACCCCACCAAAAGAGGCCATCAGGCGGTTCGTGCCTTGAAGAACTCGCGGTTTGAGGGCGGCGTGTTTCCGGTGCATCCGTCTGGCGGAGAGTTGCTTGGACTGCGGGTGTACCCGTCGGTATCCGAACTGCCCGAGGTACCGGATCTCGCTCTGATCAGTCTCGCCGCCGGGCGCGTTCCCTCAGCGGTTGCCGAATGCGGTCAGGTCGGCATCGGCGGAGCCGTGGTGCTGGCGGTCGGGTTCCGAGAATCGGGCGCCGACGGCGGTGCGCTCGAATCGGAACTCGTGGCGACGGCACGAGCGTACGGCATGCGGATCATCGGTCCGAATACGTCCGGGATCCTGAATCCTCACATTGGTCTGAACCTGGTGGGCGTCGAGTCCGTGACCCCGGGGAGCCTGGCGATCCTCTCGCAGTCCGGCAACATCGGGCTCGATCTGATGACCGCCATGGCCGCGTCCGGTCTCGGGCTCTCCCTCTACGTCGGGGTGGGTAACGAGAGCGATATAGCCTTCCACGAATACCTGGAGTACCTGGAGGCGGATCGGAACACCCGCGGAGTGCTTACCTACGTAGAAGGGTTTCAGGATGCCCGGTCTTTTCTGGAGGTGGCAGGTCGAGTTAACCGCACCAAGCCGGTGATCGTCCTGAAGGGAGGCCGCTCCCAGAAGGGAATCGAGGCCGCGCTGTCGCATACCGGAGCGGTGGCCGGGTCTTACGACGCGTTCAAGGCCCTGGCGGCCCAACGCGGCGTCGTGGTAGTCGAGCGGTCGGACGAGTTTCTCGGTATCGGGAAGACCCTGACGCATCAGCCGCCGATCGCGCCCGGACACGGGATCGGGGTCATCGCGGACGGTGGGGGCCACGCGACCCTCGCGGTTGATCTGCTCGCGGAGCGAGGTATCGAGCTGGCCAGCTTCGGCCAGGACTCCCAGGGGCGGATGGCGGAGCTTCTCGGACCGGCTGCGGCCACTGGCAATCCTGTCGACCTCGCGGGTGGCGCCGACCGGCGGTTGGAGACGTTCGCGAGCGTAATGGAGACGGTCGTCGCGGAACCGGATGTCGGCGGCATTCTGCTCACGGGGCTGTTCGGCGGCTATGCCTTGCGATTCGATTCTTCGCTAGAGGCCAGTGAGGCTGTGGTAGCCGGTCGACTGGCCGAGCAGTCGCGGAAGGCCGGAATCCCGCTGGTGGTACATACCGTCTACGCCGCCCGCACGAATCCGGCGCTCGACGCGCTGCGGGCAGCAGGCGTGCCCGTGCTGGCCTCCCTGGACACCGCGATCGGCTGCATCGAGGCGGTCGTGGCGCGGGGGAGGTTCCTCGAGCGCGAGTTCGCCGCTCCTGTCCCTCCGAAAGCGATCGACACTCCTGAGGCTCCTCAAGTACTCACTGCCCGCAAGGAGGGGCGGCGCGTGCTCACGGAATGGGAGATCCGACCAATCCTCGAACGGCATGGTATCCCCCTCGTCGACGCCGAATTCTGCAGGACGGCCGAGGAGGCCGCAGACGTGGCCGCGCGGTCGCCCGAACCCGTCGTTCTGAAGCTCCTTTCCAGCTCAATCCTTCACAGGACGGAGGCCGGAGGCATCGAGCTCGGAGTTCAGGGCGCGCGCGAAGCCTCCGATGGGTTCGACCGGATTCGCCTGGCCGCGGACCGCTTCGCCGCCTCTGCCAACATCGAGTCCTGCTTTCAGGGCGTTCTCGTTTCTCCCCTGCTGGGACGACCGACAGCGGAGCTCCTCGTCGCCTGCCGGCATGACCCGCATTACGGACCCATCCTGGTTGTCGGTGCCGGAGGCGAACTCGTGGAAACGACCCGGGATCGGGCCATTCGTGGGCTGCCCCTGCAGAGCGGGGACTTCAGGGACATGGTGGACGCCCTGCGAATCGCGCCGCTTCTCAGGGGTTACCGGGGCCGAGACGGGGCGGACATGGCCTCTGTCGAGCGGCTATGTCTCGGCCTCGGAGACGCCCTGGCGGCCCATCCAAGTATCTACGAGATAGAGCTGAACCCGGTATTCGTATATCCGTCGAACAGCCTCGCGGTTGACGCACTGGCCCTGTTATCCGATTTTTAGCGCGGAGTTGCCGGGGAGGTTTTCCCGGTCACCGCGTCTGAGACCCCGAAGTCGTACCGCCCGGTAGGATCCACGGCATCGATCTATCGATGTCCGAAGTTATAGATCACAGCCCCATTTTCCCGGATGACCAGATCGTGTATCTGATGCTTTCCGGTCGTCATCGTACAGGAGGTACCGTGATGTCATTATCCAGTTTGCTCAAGAGTGCTACGATTGCAGCCACGCTGTCCCTTGTGGGCTTCGCTTTGCCCGAGTCCGCTAATGCGCAGGATGCAGTAGCGATCACAGGTACGGTCACCGATGCCGCCACAGGCGCGGCCTTGAGCGGTGTGGCCGTTTCGGTCGTGGGTACCAATCGGACGGCGCCGACGAACAGCAACGGCGCCTACTCGATTAGAGTCCTGCCCGGCAACTATACGCTGCGAGCCACGTCGATCGGCTACAGGCCGGGTGAGGAGAGCATCTCGGTATCGGAGGGAGACAGTCCCACCGTCAACTTCCAGCTGGCCAGCCAGGCGATCGAGATGGGCCAGGTCCTGGTGGCCGTCGGCTCGCGCACGGCGCGAACAGCCACCGAGACACCGGTGCCGGTGGATGTGATCAGCGGAGCCGAGATTCGGGAGTCCGGTCATACGGAAGTGAACCAGATTCTCCGCGAAATCGTCCCGTCGTTCAACGCATCGCACCAGACGATCTCCGATGGAACCGACCACATCAATCCGGCCAGCCTGCGGGGCCTCGGACCTGACCAGGTGCTCGTCCTGGTCAACGGGAAGCGTCGTCACTCCAGCGCACTGGTCAATGTGAACGGAACGTTCGGTCGTGGAACTGTGGGAACCGACCTCAATTCAATCCCGCCCTCGGCGATCCAGCGAATCGAAGTGCTCCGTGACGGGGCGTCTTCGCAGTACGGCTCGGACGCGATCGCGGGTGTCATCAACATCGTCCTTCACGATCAGACCGAGAGCTTCCGGTCGTCGGTGCGGGCGGGGATGACCGGCGGGTGTCTCAATCAGCCGGACCGTCCTGACGGGTCCCCACAGACGCTCGAGTGGGACTGCGACGGCGAACAGATCAACGTCGACGCCAATTTCGGGTTCCCGATCGGCGACGGCGGGTATTTCAACGTGACCGGCAGCTTCCTCAACCGGGAACGGACGAACCGCTCGGGCATCGAGATGAAGGACCAGTTTCTCGGGATCACCGGCGTCGATGCGACGGATGCCGAGATCGCCGCTCGTGGCCTGACGCGCGAGGACTTCTCGATGACGACGGGGCAGGGGGAGGCCGTCGTGGGCATGGCGTTCTTCAACAGCGCGATTCCGGTAGGCGATGGTGCGGAGCTGTATGCGTTCGGCGGGATTTCGCATCGTGACGGGATGGCGACCGGTTTCTTCCGCCGAGCCAACGAAGAGACCAAGACCATTCTGGAGCTGTACCCCAACGGATTTCTTCCCGAGATCCACACCAACATCAACGATGAATCGCTCAGCATCGGACTACGCGGCGACTATGCGGGCTGGGACGTCGATCTCAGCTTCACGCACGGCGGAAACTCGCTGTTGTACAACATCGAGAACACCGACAATGCCTCGCTCGGCGCAGCCAGTCCCGTTTCGTTCGATGCCGGCACCCTGAAGTTCGCTCAGAACGTGGGCAACCTCGACGCGGTTCGGTTGCTCAAGTCCGAGGGAGAGGTGACGGTGTCGCTGGTAACGGGTGCCGAATTCCGCGTGGAGAACTACACGATCGAGGCGGGAGATGACGCCTCCTGGCAGCTCGGCAACGGCGGCCCGATCCCGGGCGTCGATTTCGACACCACCTCGACGGGCTCGCCGAAGGCTGCGGGATCGCAGGTGTTCGCCGGATTTCAGCCGGCCAACGAAGTCGACCGGACGCGCAACAGCATCAGCGTGTACGCCGGTTTTGAGACGGAGCTGAGCAGCAACGTGACGCTCGATGTCGGAGGGCGGTTCGAGAACTACAGCGATTTCGGTTCCGTTCTGACAGGGAAAGCCGCGAGCCGGATTGAGGTGTCTCCGGGCTTCGCGATTCGAGCAGCGGTGAGCAACGGTTTCCGGGCACCGTCGCTGCATCAGGTGTGGTTCAACAACATCAGCACGCAGTTCGTGATCGATCCCGGTTCCGGTATGCTCGAGGCCAGCCAGGTGTTGACGGCGAACAACCTGAGTGGGGTCGCCGCAGCCTTCGGAATTCCGAACCTGAAGGAAGAGACGTCGACGAACATAAGTGCGGGATTCACGGTGAATCCGGGTAACGGTCTCAGCCTGACCGCGGACGTCTACCACATCCAGATCGACGACCGCATTGTGCTGACCAGCAGGTTCACGGACGGGGATCCGATCGTGGCTGGTCTGCTGGCGCCGTTTGCCGCGAGTGGTGTTTCCCAGGCCCAGTTCTTCTCCAACGCCGTTGATACGAAGACGACCGGGGTCGATATCGTCGCCTCGTATGGCATGGAGATGAGTGGTGGTCAGCTGACACTCACCGGATCCGCGAACTTCTCCGATACGGAGGTCGAAAACATCAACGTGCCGGCCAGCGTCGCCGCGAAGTTCACGGGCGGTGACCTGGATGCCGTTGCAAGCACCCTGTTCAACCGGGAAGAGCGGAATCGGCTCGAGGACGCGCTGCCCAGGACGAAGGGTTCGCTGGCCGCGAAGTACCAGAAGGGTCGGGTCACCGGGACGATCCGGGGCAACTACTACGGCAGCATCGAGTACAAGCCCACGAACTCGGACAACGATGAGACGTTCGGTTCGAAGGTGCTCTTCGACCTGGACGTCAATTACGACCTGACGGAAGCGATCCGCTGGACGATCGGAGCGAACAATCTGCTGAACACGTATCCCGACCAGCACACGGTCGCCGGGAACCGCTCGGACGAACGGTTCGTGTTCAGCCGCCGGGTAACGCAGTTCGGCTCCAACGGCGGGTTCTACTACACGAAGCTGAGCTTCAATCTGCAGTAGCAGTACGACGTATATTCGAGGCTCGAACCACGACCGAGCCGGCGGCCTGGACGGTTGCCGGCTCGGTTCGCGTCTGCAGGCCGTCGGAATAGAATGACGCGTGTCCGAGTCAGAGGATCAGGCAGCACGGGACCCAATACCGCACCCGGCGGACGTCCCGGTTCAACCAGTGGAGGAACGATGCGTCAGCGGAGTACAGTTACGCGTTTCGCGATAGCAGCCTTGTTGGTCGGCGCCCTGCCGGGACTGGCTCTGGCCCAGCAGCGACGTGGCCCGGACCTGGATGAGACAATGGCCGAGCTGACGGAGAAG